>CALISV010000161.1 GCA_938041615.1 uncultured Campylobacter sp.
CAGATCGCTTTACGATAAAAATTTACGGCGACCTTTTTCATCGTCAGGATGACTCGCTAGATGAGCTTTTTATTCCGAAATCAAAATTAGGTAGTATATCAAAAGACGAGGCCAAGCATATAAATTTAGAAACTCCAGCTCGCGTTAAGCAAACCTCAACTTCAGG
Source organism: uncultured Campylobacter sp. (assembly GCA_938041615.1). Classification (GTDB taxonomy): domain Bacteria; phylum Campylobacterota; class Campylobacteria; order Campylobacterales; family Campylobacteraceae; genus Campylobacter_A. The sequence continues at coordinate 167 of CALISV010000161.1, forward strand.
AGCTCTGGACTTAAAATACGAATTTGACAAATTTGATGTGACCTCATCCACAACTTATCGCAAGGTTAAAAAAGACGGACTTTACGATGAAGACTTCGGTAGCAAAGCAACCTATCTCGATCCTGATCACTACGGACTAGTTACATTTTTAAACGCCAAAAACGATACTATTTCCGAAGAACTTAGATTTAGCGGCACGGATGAGCAAAGTTTTAAATGGGTCGGCGGGCTTTATTTTGAAAACGAAAAACAAGTATTTGGTCCTATCGGCGATCAGTATGGCGATAGTGGTAGGACGATAGTAGAGGACTGGCCGTCAATAAACCGCTCGCGAACGGCATCCGCATTTGGCCAAATAATCTATCCCGTTACGAGTAAATTTGACGTGACGCTTGGCGGTAGGTATCAGCAGATCAAAAAACATACTAAGGTCGATTATTTCTCGTATGAGCTTGGACGAAACCCTGGCGCACCGGTATTTTCGATGGATGAAAAAGAGACGTTTAGAACGTTTTTGCCTAAATTTGCGCTCGGATATGATATTACCGATGAGCTAAACATCTATGCGATGTATTCAAAGGGCTATTTGGCGGGCGGCTTTAACTTCTACACCACCGGCGGTAGCAGAGAAGATAATAAATTTGACGCACAGACAAGTGACGACTATGAAATCGGCGTAAAAGGCTCATACGATAACTTTAGATTTTCTACGGCGCTATTTTATATGGCCATCAAAGGTACGCATATATTCTACACCGACCCGAACAATACTAATATCTACTACGTTGCAAACGCCGATAAAGCGACATCGATGGGTGCCGAATTTGAGGGGATCGTAAGGGCCAGTAAGGAGCTTGATATAAATTTGGCTGCAAGTCTACTTAAGACTAAATACGGCGACTATATTAACAAAGACGGCACGAATAATAAAGGCAATAAAATCGAGAAAAACCCCGAGTATAAGCTCTCTTTGGGCGCGTCATACTACGCTCCGATGGGAATTTATACGAGACTGGACGGAAATATGATAGGCAAGACCTATTTTGACGCGCAAAATAAACTTGCCCAAAAGAGTTATTTTACGGCAGATGCAAAAGTTGGCTATCTAAAAGATGGCTTCGATGTATATTTTTACGTCAAAAACTTGACCGATAAAGAGTATTTCTCTCACATCAGAGATAGGGCTCGCAACGTCTTAGCAACTTATGGTAAGGGCAGGATGTTTGGTGTCGGCGTAAGATATAGTTTTTAATTTTAACGAATTTCACTAAAAAGGATATAAAATGAAAAAGAGTTTAGCTCTACTAGCTATTTTAGGTGCATTTAGCGTGGCTGGAGCACATGATTTTTGGCTATTTGGCGAAAACGGCGAAAAAGCCAGCGTGAATATAGGTTTCGGGCATGATTTCCCAAAATCAGAACCCATAGACGCCGAGCGCGTAAACAACTTTGAGGCACCCGTGATCCTTGGTAAAGACGGTAAGGTCACGCTAAAACAAAGCGGAGAGAACTATCACTACGAGGGCGCGAAGCTAAAAGACGGTACGTACGCGATTACCGGCGAATACAAGCCTACGTTTTGGACGGAAGATGCTGATGGCAAATGGCACATGGGCGGTACTAAAGAAACAATAAAAAATGCTAAATTTTGCCGCCGCGCTACGATGAGCGCAAAGAGCGTCATAAATGTCGGCGCAGGAGATGACTTTATAACAAAATCAACAGGGCAACGCCTTGAGATTGTGCCTTTGGAAAATCCTGCCAAATTTAAAGTCGGCGAGCCGTTTAAAGTAAAGGTGCTATTTGAAGGAAAACCTTTAAAAGTCGCTACCATTGACGGCACGTTT
>CALISV010000162.1 GCA_938041615.1 uncultured Campylobacter sp.
CCAGACCTCCCAGCCTAGCCCCCAAGCGCCCAGCGTCGGGCTCTCCCAGTTATCCTCGACGAAGCGAATGTCATGATTTTTCAAATTTAACCCGAGCTTTTCAAGGCTTTTTAGATAAAGCTCCTGTATATTTTCGGGACTTGGTTTAATGAGTACCTGAAACTGATAATATGCACCCAGGCGGTTTGGGTTTTCGCCGTATCTACCGTCGGTCGGACGGCGAGACGGGGCTACGTAGGCAGTCGCCCACGGCTTTGGTCCGAGGCTTCTTAAAAATGTCGCCTGATGATAGGTGCCAGCACCTGCAGGCATATCGTAGGGCTGCAGTATCACGCAACCCTGCTCGCGCCAGTAGTTTTGTAACGTCAAAATAATCTCTGAAAACGTCATTTTTTACCTTTTATTTTATTGATATGTAAATTTCTATTTTTTCGTTTAAATATTTCTCAAAATCCGTTTCGTAGGCTCTTTTTAGCTTTGAACCTTCAAAATATTTCCAAATTTCTCCCCAAAATTTCGCTACGTTTTGCGGCTCGCTTGGAAAGCTAAAAACAGCGTATTTGCCGCTTTTTATCTCTAAAATTTCGCCGCCTAAGCAAAGCGACTTCGTACCGATAAATAAATCATAAAGCCCGCTTACGACGTTTTCGTAACTACAATAAACGCCGTAAATTTCACTTTTACCGTCATAAAATTCTTTTGTAAATTTAGCCCACAAGGTCGGGATTTTACCGTCGCCGTTTATCTCGTCGGCATTTTTGGTGCGAGTTTTTAGTCCGCAAATTTTAAAACCATCTACCGCTAAAATTTCCACGACTACTCCTTGTCGCCTTTAAAATTTTCAACCGCTTTGTTCCACATAAGCTTATATTTTCGCTTTAAAAACTCGACTTCGTCTTGCGAATTTTTTAGCTGCTTTGTGAGCGTTTCGACCGTGCGGCGATCCTCGTCGTAGAGCTCTTGCATCGAGATTAGCGCCTCTTTTAAAAACTTATTTTCGTTCCGCAGGGTCTCTAGCGTCTCGTCTTTGGCGTCTAGCACCTTTTCGTGTAAATTCAGTATCGTGCCGATCGTCTTTTCTACGAAGCTAAAGCCATCCGCGCCGATCTGGGGCGCAGGTACGGCCACGACGCTAGGCACCACGCTCATCGTGCCCTGGCTGGCTTCTATGAGGATCTCGCCGCCCTCTTCTTTCGTATTTAGCACGCCGCGGTTTATCATCCCCTCGATCACCTCGCGCTCCAGGTGCACGAGCTTGCAAAATTCGTCTATGCTTAAGTATGTCTGCATATTTGCTCCTTTAGGCGAGTAAAACTTCCACCTTCGCCGAGTCCTCTTCTACCTGCTTGGCTTTCGCCGCTCGGTCGGCTTTTAGCATTTCGTCTAGATTTTGGTCGTTTAGGGCCAAAATTTGTAGCGCCAGATAGGCTGCGTTTACCGCGCCGGCCTTACCGATAGCCACGGTGCCCACAGGCATGCCGCCGGGCATCTGCACGGTCGAATAAAGCGCGTCCACGCCGCTAAGCGCGGAGCCTGCCATCGGTATGCCGATCACGGGGCGAGTGGTGTTTGCTGCGATAGCGCCCGCTAGATGCGCCGCCATGCCGGCTGCCGCGATAAATACCTGCGCACCCTTTTCCTCGGCTGCGGCGACGTATTCGCTCGTTCGCTTCGGGCTTCTGTGCGCGGAGCTAATAATCAGCTCGTAAGGGACGTTAAATTTTTCAAGCACCTTTGCTGCCTCGCTAACTACGTCGTAGTCGCTCTTGCTTCCCATTATTATAGATACGAATTTCATTTTATTTCCTCTCTTAAAAAGCTAAATTTAGGCAACTTCGCGCCCAAATTTACTTCGTTTTCGTTGCCGCTGTGGATTTCTGCTATTTCCTTGCCTTTTTTGGTTACGAGCTTTTTAAATTTGATAAATTTCTTGCCGTCACGAGCGAAAATTTGAGATATTTCGCTCTCGTACTCGTCTATTTGCGAGCCCAGGGGAGCCACTATCTCATACTCATTGCCTGGGAAAATTTTATATTTGCATTTAAAAAACTCACCGTCTAAAGTCATAGCGTTTACCTGATGGGTGCCTTCCTCTAGGCTGCTAGCGTGATTTTGCGTGTCAGCCTTTTCAAACGGGCGATTTACCAGGTAGCCGTCGGTAAAACCGCGATTTTTTAGCGTATTTAGCTCGCCGGCGTAAATTTGCGCATCAAATTTGCCAGCCGCTGCGTCGTCGACGGCCATGCGGTATGCCCTAGTCGCACAGGCGGCGTAGTATTCGCTTTTCGTGCGGCCTTCGATTTTTAGGCTATCGACCGCGCCGCTTTCGATGATATCCTTGATGTGCGCGGATAAATTTAAGTCTTTGGAGTTCATTATATGCGTGCCGCCCTCGTCCTCCTCGAGACGAAACAGCACCCCGCTCTCCTCGCTCTTTGCGTAGAGTTCGTATTTAAATCTACAGTCGTTGGCGCAGCTGCCGCGGTTTGACTGGCGGCCGCTTTGCACGGAGCTAACCAAACAGCGCCCGGAGTACGCAAAGCACATCGAGCCGTGCACGAAAATTTC
>CALISV010000163.1 GCA_938041615.1 uncultured Campylobacter sp.
TCCTGCGCATCGGCACCCAGGTGAAAGAGGCCCTCAAAGCCAACAACGTGGTGCCGAGCTCCGAGATAAAATCCACGCCGATATCCATCAGCTCGTCGTAGCTTTTAAAAAGCCCGCCACGCTCTTGCAACATCTCCTGAACCCCTTGCAGCGCCGTTTCTACGGCGGTTACTTCTTGTAGTTCTTCGCTCATGCTTTTTTGTATCCTACTTGAAATGTTCTATTTTTGATTTTATAGACGCGTTTGTCGTCTAGTTTGACATGAAAGCTCGTCCTACCTAGATACTCCGGAGTGCCTAGTTTATAGGCGTTTGCTTCGCGTTCGTTGAGTAGATTTTTGGCGTAGCCGATCGTGAGATTTGCCACCTCTTTGCAGATGTCGCTTAGCTCGTCTTCGGCTAGTTTATCGACGCCAAGAAGCACGCTAGCAAAGCGATTTAGCGTATCTTTTTTAAAATAAAGATAAAAGTGAAACTCCTCTTTGCCCTTAAAAATCGGCAAACTCGATCCGTAAAATTCCCCTTCCGCGCTCTTTGCGCTCTCTACCTTGTAGCCCAGGGTATCCTCGCACAGATGCTTGATCCCAAGCTCCGCAACGTCCATCATCGCGCCGTCCTTTAAACGAAATTTTTTGATTATACTTAAATTTAACGCAAACGCGGCTAAATTTAAAAAAGTTTATTGATTTGCTTTATCAGCTCTTCGCCCTCAAATTTGGCCGTGAGCTTTACTATCTCGGTGCCGATTATCGCGCCGTCGGCATAGGTTTTTACCTCGTCGGCGTCGTTTTTGTTTTTCACGCCAAAGCCCACCGCGACAGGCAGATCGCTTCTTTTTTTTAGACCCTCTACTAGCGCTTTTAGCCTCTCCTCGCTGGCTCGCTGCGACCCGCTCACGCCGATAGCACCGAGTGCATAGACAAATCCCGAGCCGAATTTTAAAATTTTATCTGAGCGGTTTTGCGAAGTGACGCTGATTAGCGGGATGAGATCAAGGTCAAATTTAGCGCACAGTCCCGCTACCTCCTCGCTCTCCTCAAACGGCAGATCGGGGATGATGAAACCAGCGATACCGACATCTTTTGAGCGAGTGATAAAATTCTGTACGCCGTAGGCAAACACGATGTTAAAATACACGAGAAAAACGACCGGTTTATTTATCTTGCCTTTGCACTCTTTTAGTATGGCAAATATCGCGTCGGTGTTTACGCCCTTTGCGGCGGTTTCAAAGCTAGCTTGCGCGATGAGTTTGCCGTCTGCGAGCGGATCGGAGTATGGGATGCCAAGCTCTAGTAGATCCAGGCAACTGCCGTCTAAATTTAATAAAAACTCCTTCGTCGCTTTGACGCTAGGGTATCCCGCCACGACGTAGCCGATGTTTGCTTTTTTGTCCGCGAACGCGTCTTTTACCTTAGCCATAAATTTTTCCTTTCTCGTAGCTCATCACGGTGTTTATGTCTTTGTCGCCGCGCCCCGAGACGTTTACGACGATGACGCTTTTTTTCGTCAAATTTGGGCAGAGCTTTTCTAGATACGCTAACGCGTGCGAGCTCTCGATCGCCGGGATGATGCCCTCTAGGCGGCTGGTTAGATATAGCGCGTTTATGCACTCGTCGTCGGTGACGCCGTAGTAGGCGGCTCGCTTGCTCTCGTGCAGGTGCGCATGCTCAGGACCAACGCCCGGATAGTCAAGCCCAGCCGATATGCTATGTACCGGCTCGATCATGCCGTATTCGTCCTGTAAAACGATCGTTTTCATGCCGTGGATGATGCCTGTGCGACCCTTGGTTAGAGTTGCGGCGTGATACGGCGTGTGCGCGCCTAGGCCCGCAGCCTCGACTCCGATCAAATTTACGTCTGCGTCACCCAAAAACGCGCTAAAGATACCGATGGCGTTGCTGCCGCCGCCGACGCAGGCGATGACGTAGTCCGGATGCACGCCGTACTCTTTTAGCTGTGCCTTGGTCTCGCGGCCGATGATGCTCTGAAAGTCGCGCACGATCCTAGGATACGGGTGCGGGCCGACTGCCGAGCCGATGACGT
>CALISV010000164.1 GCA_938041615.1 uncultured Campylobacter sp.
CTACCAGAGCGTTAAATTTAGCGTTCGCGGCGGTAAATTTTAGCTCTGAGTCCGCCGCGAGGTAGAATTTTAGCTTTATAATTTACTTCGAAAGACTTTGCAGCCACTTTTTAGCCGCATCCGCAGCCGCTATCAAACCGCCGCACATCATTATCAGATCCTTTATCACCAGCCTGCCCGCGCCAGAGAGATACGGGAAGCCGTGGTTCGGGCTCTCTGTTATGCCGAGGGCGGGATTGCCCAAATTCGGCACCCAGGTTTCGGGCGTCGTTATCAAAAACGATAGCGTAACGATAGCCATACCGAAGGTCAAAAGTCCGCCTACGACGCCAATTTTAGGGAACCATATGCCAAGCAGCACTAGCGTACCGATAGTGCAGATGATCGCGCCGATCAGGTACGAAACCACGTAAGTTCCGTTTTGTTTGTGCCACTCGATGTTTTTAGGCACGACCAAGCCTTCCGGATTTTTGTGTAGGTTGTACTCGGCGACCATTTTGCCCTTGCCGTTATCTACGATATCTTTTTTGCTATACATGTAGCTAAAAAACGGGCTATTGGTTACAAACGGCACGATACCGTCAGCCTCGTATTGCACGACTTTGAGTCCGCCTATCCACGCCATCACGATAAAAATCGCGACGCTAACGTAGTTTACGAAATATTTTTGCGAGCCTGCTAGGGCTTGTAAAAATTTTTGCATTAAGTTCCTTTTAGGGTGATTTTTATAATTTTAATTAGACTGTATATTTAAAACTATATAAAATTATAACGGGATTATATATAAATCATATAAAATTCGGCTTAAAAAGATAAGCATTATCATAAATGGAAACTTTAATTACATTTTAGTTTTGGATTAAGCAAGATTTTAAATTTATAATATCTTTATCCGCAAATAGCCGCCAAAACACACTAAAGGCTATTTGGTAGATTTGGCTAGTCTATATGGGTGGATTAATAGCAAAACTTGCGTTAAATTTAAGACTTGATCTCTAGCCGCCAAAACCAAAACGAGCTCGTTTTAGCTCAAATTTTGACACCAAGCCGAACGTGAAATTTGATTTTACGAACCTTGCAAAACATTTAAGACGCTTTCTAGCCATCCAAATTAAACATCAAAAATCAAACAAAAAGAAATCAAATTTACGAGAAATTTATCGGATCCATATCGACGTCAAAGCCGTGTGCGGCGCAGATACGAGCGGCTTTTATAAGCGGAGCGTGAGAGGCACAACGCAGTAAAATCTCAAAACGGTATTTACCGCCGAGGATCTCGATCGCGCACTTGCCATGCCCGACTATCTCGAGCGAGGTTTCGGCGGCGCGTAAATTTTCAAGCTCGGCTACGCAAATTTCAAGCCTTTGCTTTGCCGTCTGCTCGATTTTTTCAGAAACGATAACTCGTAAAAGCCTAGCAAACGGCGGATATATCGGCTCTCTAGCAAGAATCTCCTCGTCCAAAAACGCATCGTAGTCCGCGATAAAATTTTCAAAAAACTCCCGTTGCCTGCTCTGCACGACCACGCGCCCCTCGCCCGAGCGACCAGCCCTGCCCGCCACCTGCATCGCCAGCGCTAGTGTCCGCTCGCGAGCGCGAAAATCAGGAAAATTTAGCAGCTCATCTACACCCATGATGACGGCAAGATCCACGTTGTGGTAGTCGTGCCCTTTGCTCAGCATCTGCGTGCCGACGAGCGCGTCTATCTCGCCCGCGTTAAAGGCTTTTAGCGTCTTTTCGAGCTTGTTTTGAGTCGTGATCTCGTCGCGGTCGAATTTCTCGATCCTAGCCGCTGGAAAAGCCAAGCGTAAGGCCTCCGTTAGCTCGTCGGTGCCGATTTTTTTCGCCTCGATCATCTCGCTGCCGCACTTCTCGCACGAGCACGTCGCAGCCGTCGTAAAGCCGCAGTACTGGCACTTTAGCAAATTTCGCTTTTTATAAAAGCTCATCCCGACGCTACAAAACGGGCACTTTATCGTGCTGCCGCACTCACGGCACGATAGATAGCGAAAGTTCGCGCGCGTCGGTAAAAATATGACCGCCTGCTTGCCGCCAGCAAAACTCGCCGCGAGCTCATCCGAAATCACATCGCTTAGCCCCGTCTCGCTCTCGTCGTAGATAAATTTTTTCTCACTTTTAAAAAACGTTCCTCTCAGCCTAAAATGGGGCTGCTTTTTGAAGCTCACGACGCTTGGCGTGGCAGAGCCAAGTACGACTTTCACGTCAAATTTGCTCGCTAAAAATAGCGCGAGGTCGCGGGCGTTATAGTGCGGATTTTGCGCGGATTTGTAGCTGTCGTCGTGCTCCTCGTCGACGATGATGAGTCCAAGCTCGGTAAACGGCAAAAACAGCGCCGAACGCGCGCCTGCGATCAAATTTATCTCGCGACTCTGAAATTTTTGCAGGATCTCGCCGCGCTTTTTCGGCGTTATTTTGGAGTGCCATACGCCAAATTTCTCGCTAAAGTAGTTTTTTAGTCGTTTCGTCATCTGCGGTGTGAGCGAGATTTCAGGCATCAAAAGCAAAACCTGTTTGCCCGCTAGTAGATATTCGCGGATAAGGGAAAAATAAATCTCGCTTTTACCGCTTCCCGTATCGCCGAAAATCAAACTCGTTTTATGGTTTTTTGCAAAATTCAGCGCTTCTAGTTGATCTTGGTTTAGGTTTGGGATTTTTGAAAAAAACTCCGTCGTAGCTGATTGGTCGGTGTTTATTTTTGGCGACCGTGCGGGATTATAAAAATTTAATTTAGTAGCAATACTCTCATTTAATTTCAAATTTTCTTGCAAGCTATTATTATTTAAATTTTGGGGCAAATTTGGCTGCGATATTTCGTTTAATTCCGTAGTCAAATTTAACTCTTTGTTATAGTCAAATTTTGTATTTATCTCGTTTTTGTCGCTCAAAATTTGCGCTTGCGTCAAATTCTGCAAGCAAGACGTATCAATCTCTAGCGGAGTAAAAAGTCCGGCCGCGATAGATAAATTTACGACATAGTAATGCGAGATAAATTTCAAAAGCGAAATTTGTATCGGCGTAAGCGTAGCAGGTAAAATTTCTAAAATTTCAAGCGTTTTAAAATTCGGCTCGGCCACGCTTTGGAGGACGTAGCCGATAGTTTTTTTATTTTTTATATTGATTAAGACTTGGGTAAAATTGGGTATTTTAAAATCTGAACAATATGTAAGCGGCTTAAGATTTAAGCCACTTGGAATTATTTGGTAGTAGAGCATTACTCCAATTCTTGACAAAATTGACCGGCCTCGTTATCGGCACACACAAAAGTTCCAGTATTTTGAGTGTACGTAAAAGTAGCCGCTCTGTTCCTCAATGTAAAAACATAGACATTAGCTGCGCTACTAGTCCAGCCACTTTGCCTACTAGGAACTATACCGTTTTGTAAAACTCCTTCAAAAAGTACATCATTATTTGTACCCTCAAGAGCTGGATACGCGAATCTACCGGATAACATATTGGTATTGTATGAGTTTATTATCGCGCTTCTTATAGATGCTATGTCAGATTTTGCTCGCGTGATTATTGCATCGTCCCTAGTAACAAACAGTCTAGGCACTGCTACTCCAGCCAAAATACCTATAATAACTATTACAAAAACAAGTTCAATTAACGTAAAAGCGCGTCTCATTGAGGCCCTTTCTTGATATAAAGGATTATTAAAAATAAGTAAAAATGGGTAGGTAAAATTTAAAAAGGGCTCAATCTAGTCGAGCCCAACATTTCTAAATAAACAGACCAAAGGTATTATCTAACTACAGATAGTCCTGTAATCTGTACACCATTGGCAGCAGGAGCAGCTTCCCATTGGTTTGTACCAGCATTAAATGTTTGACCTACAAATTGTGCATTCATATATTTTTGAATCTCTGGATCAGCTATAACTTTTACACAAATAGGCGCAGCTGCATCAGCACCAGCCGCTATAGTTACAAATGCTGGCGTTCTAGTGGTTGCGTTATTTACCTCTGGAGTAAGTGTGAATGCTAGGCAGTTTTTGCCGGCTGATTGTAGGTTTCCAGTCGCTGTTCCATTCGCTGTTCCATTGGCAGCTATAGTAAGATCACCACCGCCATTAATAACAACGTTACTCATTTGTGCCTTTGTACCAAATCTTCCTTGTGAAGTATAGTAAGCTCCGATATCGCTTATTAAAGTACTTACGTTTGTTGCAGCTTTTGCTATCTCAGCGTCATCACGAGTTGCAGTTAGTCTTGGTACTGCTACAGCAGCTAAAATACCTAAAATAACGATCACGAAGATCAACTCAATCATTGTAAAACCTTTTCTCATATGAGACTCCTTGTACGAATTCTACATACACTTATGTAGTTAAACGGAATTATACGACTTTTAACTTAAAAGAAAATAAAATGGCAATAAATTTATAAGGAGCGTGTAAAAACGAAACGAAAGTGCAAATTTTAGCCGATCTCTTTGCTGAGTTTTTGAGCCAGTGAGCGCAGTTCGCGCTCTTGTTGGTAGTTTTCATAGCATTTTTGCACAAAGGCACTAAGTAGTTCTTTTACATCAAGATATCTTTTGCCCTCCGTAAAAGTATCCCACTCGCGTTCAAAGCTTTGCGCAAATTCGTCTTCGAGGCTGATAGTATAAGAAGTAGAGGCGATTTTGACCGTTATTTTTCTCATAGCTTATTTATTTTCCCAGTACCGCTTCGATCTTACGGATGACATCGTCGCTCTCGGTGTTTTTAGCTCTTAGATCTTCTTCTAGGCGTGCGATTTGATTACTCTTGGCTTCGTTTTGTGCTTTTACGCTTACTAGCTCGTTGCGTAGAGATTCATTTTCATCGCAGACTTCGTTATATCTAGCTAGCAGGTCGTTTACTCTATCAGTTAGGGTATTTAGCACTTTATCGTCGTCAAACATCATTTTTCCTTAGTTTTGGTATAATTTTACGTAATTGTAACAAAAAAAGCTGATTTTTAAGGTAAAAAATGAAAAATTTTGAAATTTCGTCCAAATTTAGCCCAAGCGAGGACCAGGCCCGCGCAGTCGCCAATATAGTAGCCTCCGTAAGATCGGGCAATAAATATCAAACGCTTCTAGGCGTCACGGGCTCGGGCAAGACCTTTACGATGGCAAACGTCATACGGGAACTAAATATGCCCACTCTAATCATGACGCACAACAAATCTCTCGCCGCGCAGCTTTATAGCGAATTTAAGGGCTTTTTCCCTAAAAATCACGTGGAGTATTTTATCAGCTACTACGACTACTATCAGCCAGAGGCCTACATCCCAAGAAGCGACCTATATATAGAAAAGGATAGCTCGGTAAATGAGGAGCTTGAGCGCCTGCGCCTCTCTGCGACGGCTAGTTTGCTAAGCTTTGACGACGTCGTCTGCGTGGCCTCAGTCTCTGCAAACTACGGCCTTGGTAATCCAAGCGAGTATAAGGGGATGGTGGCATATCTTAGCGTAGGGGAGAAGATAAGCCAAAGAAAGCTTTTAGAGCAGCTTGTGGATATGGGCTACAAGCGCAATGACAACTACTTTGACAGGGGGGATTTTCGTGTAAATGGCGATGTGGTGGACATTTATCCGGCTTATTACAACGACGAGGCCCTGAGAGTCGAGTTTTTCGGTGATGAGATCGACTCGATGTATCATTTTGACGTGCTTGATAACAAGAGGCTCAAAGACATTTCTAAATTTACTCTTTATGCCACCAGCCAGTTCATCGTGGGAGCTGATAGGTTAAAGATTGCTATGAAAGAGATCGAAGAGGAGCTCAATCTAAGACTAAAAGAATTTAACGAGCAGGGCAAGCTAGTCGAGGCGCAGAGACTAAAGCAAAGGGTGGAGTTTGACCTTGAAATGATGGCAAGCACAGGCATGTGTAAAGGTATCGAAAACTACGCGCGCCACCTAACCGGACAAAAGCCTGGAGAGACGCCGTACTCGATGTTTGACTACTTTGAGATAAGTGGCGAGGACTATCTAGTCATCGTCGATGAGAGCCATGTAAGTTTGCCGCAGTTTAGGGGCATGTACGCAGGCGATAGGAGCCGTAAAGAGGTGCTTGTGGAGTATGGATTTCGTTTGCCTTCAGCGCTTGATAACAGGCCGCTTAAATTTGACGAGTTTATAAGCAAAAAGGCGAAATTTCTTTTTGTCTCAGCCACGCCAAACGAGTACGAGCTTGGTATCAGCGAGGGGCACGTATATGAGCAAATTTTGCGACCTACGGGACTACTAGATCCGCTCATTGAGATAAAAGATAGTGACAATCAAGTCGAGGCGCTATTTGACGAGGCAAAGGCGGTCATCGCTAGAAATGAGCGTGTGCTAGTTACGGTGCTAACTAAAAAGATGGCCGAGGAGCTAAGCCGCTACTACATTGAGCTTGGTATAAAGGTCAAGTATATGCACTCAGACATCGATGCGATCGAGCGAAATGAGATCATTAGAGGGCTTAGAAGTGGCGAATTTGACATGCTAATAGGCATAAATTTGCTCCGTGAGGGGCTGGACCTACCTGAAGTGAGCCTGATAGCTATAATGGACGCTGATAAAGAGGGCTTTTTGCGCTCGACAACGAGCCTTATACAGACTATGGGGCGTGCGGCTAGAAATGTAAATGGCAAGGTGCTAATGTTTGCCAAAAAGATCACGCACTCGATGAAAGAGGCGATCGATACGACGACTGCGAGGCGTAAATTTCAAGATGAGTACAATAAAGCTCACGGCATAACGCCGCACTCTGCAAGCAGAAATATCGAAGAGAGTTTGCACGTCGAAGATGATGGCGAAATTTACAAGCGTGGTAAAAATTTAGAGAAGATGCCAGCTAGCGAACGAGCTGCGATAGTAAAAGAGCTAAGAAAGCAGATGCTTGAAGCGGCGGCGCAGCTGGAGTTTGAGAAGGCAGCGGCGCTGAGAGATGAAATAGCAAAGATGAGAAAGTTATAAAAAAGACAAGCCCTTTTTGTTTTATACTGCGTTGGATATCGCTTCAAACTTCGGTCACGTATCATATATACGCTCCCTTGTTTTTGCTTATCCGCCTTGTCTAAAACAAAAAATTTCTTGTCTTTGGCGATTTG
>CALISV010000165.1 GCA_938041615.1 uncultured Campylobacter sp.
TTTCCGCAGCTAGCTGAGCCGAAGCTTGAGCTTTTCTTTCTTCTTTGATATTTACGTTTACTTCTTTGTTGATCAGCTTTTGGATATCCTCTTTAAGCTTCTCTACGTCAGAGCCCTTTTTGCCGATGATAATACCAGGGCGAGCTGCTACGACAGTTACGCGAATTTTCTTAGCCGTTCTCTCGATCAAAATTTGAGAAACGCCCGCGTAGTAAAGTTTCTTTTTCAAGAAAGCGCGAATTTTGTAGTCTTCGCCGATATTTTCAGCCAAAGTTCCTTTAGCAGGAAACCATCTTGACTCCCAGTTGCGGTTTATTCCTAGTCTTAGACCTATCGGATTTACTTTCTGACCCATATTACGCTTCCTTCTTTTCAGGTTTAGATACTTCTACTAAGATATGAGAAGTCGGTTTGCGGATTCTGCTTGCGCTTCCTCTCGCTCGCGGTCTAAATCTTTTTAATACTGGGCCCGCGTCTACGCGGCAGCTTGTTACGATAACCTCTTCAGGCTCAAATCCGCCGTTAGCTACAGCCGAGCTGATAGCCGTAGCGATAAATTTGGCGCCGCGGTTTGGCATAAAGCTAAGGCTAGCTAGCGCAAATTCGGCGTTCATGCCTTGTACTTCTCTTGCGATTAGTCTGGCTTTAGTCGGAGATAGTCTTACGAATTTAATAATTGATTTGCTCATCTTATCCCCTTACTTACCGATTTTCTTTTGCACTGAGCCTTTGTGACCCTTAAATGTGCGCGTAGGAGCAAATTCGCCTAGTTTATATCCGATGTGGTTTTCCGTAACGTATACTGGAATGAAACTCTTGCCGTTATGAACGTTAAACGTTAGGCCTATCATTTCAGGCACTATCGTGCTGCGTCTAGACCATGTTTTTATCGGCTTGTTGTCGTTAGCTTTTTTAGCGGCAACGACTTTTTTCATTACATGCTCATCGACAAAAGGTCCTTTTTTGAGTGATCTTGCCATCTCTATTTACCTTTCCTTCTTGAAATTATAAGCTTATCGCTAGCCTTCTTGCGGCGAGTCTTAGCACCTTTAGTCGGTTTACCCCATGGAGTAACAGGATGACGGCCTGAGTTTTTCTTGCCCTCACCACCGCCGTGTGGGTGATCTACCGGGTTCATCGCAGAACCGCGAGTTTGAGGACGGATACCTCTGTGGCGATTACGTCCGGCTTTACCGATAGTTACGTTCGCCCAGTCTTCGTTACCTACTACGCCGATACTAGCCATGCACTCTGCGAGTACTTGTCTCATCTCGCCGCTTGGCAAGCGAAGCATTACGTATTTTTCCTCTTTACCCATTAGCTGAGCATAACCGCCGGCTGAACGAGCCATCTGAGCACCTTTGCCAGGTTTTAGCTCCACGTTGTGTACGATAGTACCAACAGGGATGTTTCTTAGTTTCATCGCATTGCCGGGTTTTATGTCTAGGCCCGCTTCGGCTGCTGCTACAACATCACCAACGTTTAGTCCGTTTGGTCTGATGATATAGCGTTTTTCGCCGTCTTTATAAGCGATAAGCGCGATGCGGCAGTTTCTGTTCGGATCGTACTCGATAGCTTCGACTTTACCTTCGATACCGAATTTGCGGCGTTTAAAGTCGATGATTCTATAAAGTTTCTTCGCTCCGCCTTCTTTATGTCTAGAAGTTATTCTTCCGTTATTATTTCTACCGCCGCTTACAGGGATCTTTACAAGCAGGCTTCTCACGCTAGGTTTAGCAGTGATATCCTCGCTTGATAGGCCCGTCATAAATCTGCGGCTAGGTGTATAAGGTTTATAGGTTTTTATCGCCATCTTACGCCTCCGTGTTTTCTAGGCTTGAGCCTTCAGGCAACTGAACGTAAAATTTCTTTATCTCGCTTCGTTGTCCTTCTCTTCCTTTGAAACGCTTAACTTTTCCGTCGATTCTAAGCGAATTTACGCGAAGCGGCGTTACCCCAAAATATTCTTTCAAAATTTCTTTCAGCCTATTTTTAGTCATCTTAGGCGAAGTTTGTATAACGACCACGCCTTGCTCTTGAAGACCGAGAGTTTTTTCCGTATATAAAATCGTTTTGATATCAGTTATATCTGCCATTTCAGCCCTCTTTTATTATAGTTTCAAGTGCGGCCTTCTCGATAACGACGGCACCGTAAGTCGCCACTAAGTAAGCGTTTATCTCGCTCGCATCGATTAGATAGCAGTTTGATAGATTTCTAAACGCCAATAGCGTGTTGTCGTCAAGCAGATCTTTTACGACCAAAGCGTCTCTCAAATTTAACGCGCTGATTATTTTAGCCGCGTCTTTAGTCTTGCCGCTTGCGATCTCTATGCTATCTACCGCGAAAATTTTACCCGCGTTAGCTTTTTCGTTTAGCGCGAACTCAAGCGCCAATCTTTTTTGCTTTTTATTGACCTTTTGGAAGTAGTTTCGCTCGTTGCTCGGACCAAACGACACTGCGCCGCCTACCCAGACGTTAGTTCTGGTTGAGCCCGCTCTAGCGCCGCCGCGACCTTTTTGTCTCCACGGTTTTTTACCGCCGCCGCTTACGAAAGCTCTGGTTTTGGTGTGAGCCGAATTTGAACGCATACCGGACAAATAAGACTTAACGTAAAGATATAGGTTGTGCGGGTTGATCTCAGCGTAATTAGCCGGTAGATCAAGCTCGCTAGCTTTTTCAAATTTTTCGTTTAATACGCAAACTTTACTCATTTTACTATCCTTATTCTGCCCATTGCGCCGTTATAGCCAGCGACGCTGCCTTTTAAAACCAAAATTCCGTTTTCGGCGTCAAAGCTTACGATCTCGTTTTTAACGGTAACTTTTTCGTTTCCGGTGTGTCCGGCCATCTTCATACCAGGCTGAACGCGTCCCGGCCACTCGCGGTTACCGATAGAGCCGTGTCTTTTGTGGAAGCGAGAACCGTGGCTTTTTGGGCCACCCGCAAACCCGTGTCTTTTCACGACGCCTTGATAGCCTTTACCTTTTGAGCTGAAGCTAACTTTTAAAATTTTAGCCGAGCTAAGCGGACTAAAATCAAGATCGCCCGCCTCTTTATTGGCGACTTGTAGGGTTGCGAATTTATTAAATTCCGCCGTTAGGCTATATTTTTTTTGCTGACCCTCTATGGCTTTATTTTTTGCTTTACCTTTAGCATAAGCTACTATAGCACTGCCGCATTCGCTCACTTCGCAAACTTTAGCGTTTACGACCTTTAGAAGCGTAACGGGGATGCTTGGGTTGTTTACCGTTCTGCTCATGCCTATTTTTTCTACGATATATTCCATCTTTCACCTCGCCTTTATTTGCCCATCGCGCGGACTTCGACGTTAACCTCAGGGGCTAAGTCAAGCTTTGTTAGCGAGTCGACGGTATCGGGCGTAGCCGCTACGATATCTAGCATTCTAGCGTGAATTCTCATTTCAAACTGCTCGCGTGAGTCTTTGTTGATGTGTGGTGATTTTAAGACCGTGTAGCGTTTGATCTTCGTAGGCATCGGCACCGGACCTCTGACGTCGGCGCCCGTTCGTTTGACAGCTTCTACTATGGCTGCAACTGTGCGGTCGAGAACTCTATGGTCATAAGCTTTAAGCTTAAGCCTGATTCTTTCCATTTTCTTTCCTTTGAATAGAACTTGTCGCAAACATACGACACTTCTTACTTGTGTAAGAGACTCGGATTTTATCCAAATGGCTTTTTAATGTCAATATTTTGAGCAAATTTGATGAAATTTAATAAAATTATTTCCTTTTTATAAGGAAATAAATAAAACGACTATTGAGATATTTGCCCTCGATCCAAGCCTGGTTTTGAGGGCATTTTTATTAAGCGATTATTTAAGCAAATTACTTGCTCTACATGCATTTTCCCAAAGTTCTCTACTCTCAGGTATATTTTGCACATCATAATCTTCTCGTCCTATATCGCAAGCCATTTTAATATATTTTTTAGCTTTCATTATATCGCCTATGTTTTCATTATATGCCGCTAAATTATTACAACCTAAAAAATCTCCAGCGCTACAAGCTTTTTCTAAATACGCTATTCCTTTTTCTATATCTTTTTTTACACCCCGTCCATTGTAATACATATTGCCCAAGTTTGAGCACCCCAAAGCCAAACCGCCAAGGCAAGCTTTATCAAAAAGCTCAATAGCCTTTTTGTAATCCTGCTTTACTCCCAATCCAATAGCATACATATTAGCCAAATTTGAACAAGAAGCCACATAGCCACCATTGCAAGCTATGGTATAAAAATTTAATGCTTTATTAAAATCTTTTTTGACATTGTATAATCCAAGATGATATATTTCGCCAACACCGCCGCAAATTTCAGTATCCCCGCTTTGGCACACCTCTTCAAGCAACTCAATATCCTGCTTTGATGCCGTCAAACCCGAATTACCAAATACATAGTAACAAGTTAGGACGAATCCTAAGACAATTTTTTTCATTTTACTCTCCTTTAAAATAAATTTAACGCATTCTACCCCCCCCCCCTTAAAAAATCGTTAATTTTACCCTTGTTTTTTGGCGTCAAATTTTAATTATCTTCCTTTTTACAAGGAAACTTCGCTATAATTTTCCAAATTTTAAAGGCTAAAAATGCAAACTCTAAACGCGCTTTATCAAAATCCGCCGAAAAACGTCAATTTTATAAATAGAAAATTTGAGATCACAGCGCCCAAAACGCTGATAAAAGGCGGTATAGGAAGCGGCAAAACATCTCTAATCGCGGGCTTTTTGTCGGCATTTGAGAGCAAAGAGTATTTATATGTAAATTTAGGCGATTTACGCATAGGTGCGGATGAGATTTTGTCAAATTTGCCAGAGTTTTTACGCCAAAATCCGCAGATAAAAATTCTAGCGATCGATGATTTCGAGCAGAGATTTCAGGAAAAATTTGAGCCGGTTTTGGAGCTAAATTTATCAAATTTTATCGTCGCCTCACGGTTTAAAGACGCAAATTTGAGCGGCTTTAGCGAGCTAAATTTGGATTTTTTAGACTACGAGGAGTTTATCGCATTTTTTTCGAAAAAGATCGATCCAGAAACGCTTTTTAGCCACTTTTTGCTTCATGGCAGGAGCCCCGCGTCGGCCTTTTGCGATGCCGAAAACGTCGCGGCAAATCTACAAACCGCGCTAAAATCATCGCTATCCACCACGCAACTAGCCGTGCTAAAAGAGTGCGCGAAGGCTCAAGCGCAAAACGTGAGCGTTTTTGAGATTTTTAGCACGTTAAAATCCGCCCGAAAAATCTCAAAAGATAGCGTTTACGGTGCGCTTAGCGAGCTAGAAAATATGAGTGCGGTTAGCTTGGTAGAAAAATTTAACGAACCAAACGCCGCAAAAAGGCTTTATTTTAACGACTTTGCGTTTAAAAGCGCGCTGAGCCTAAAAAAGGACTTCGCTAAAAATTTTAACAACACGGTTTTTTGCGAGCTGGCCAAATTTAACGAACGGATTTTTTACACCAAGGAGCTTGATTTTTTCCTGCCAAAAAGGAAACTTGCTATCATTTGCTCGCCGTTTAGCGATGCGGATTTGGTCTTTTTAAAATTTAAAAAACTGCACGCAAATTTAAAAAATTTAGGTATAAATAGGCTACAAGCAATCAGCGTGGCAAACTCGGGCGAGACGAGCATAGAGGGCATAAAATGCGAGGTCGCGCCGTTTTCGCGCTGGGCGCTGGGTATATAAAGGAGCGGTTGTGAGAGCTGTTGCGGCGATATTTTTGGCCTGCGTTTTGGCGCTAAGCTACGAGATCAGACACGAAAACGAGGGTAAAATTTATAAATTTGCAGGCGAGGCGGACGGGAGCAAATTTGAGCTCTACATCAGCGAGCTTGAGGCCGAGTTTGAAAATTTTAGCGACAAGGGCGCCGTTTCACCGCCCAAATTTCAAGGTCACGCATTTTTTGAGGGCGCCAGATACGACTTTAGTAAAGGCAGCATCGAAAGATCGGGCGCCGATATAACGGCCGTAAACGCGGTCACCGAGTGGCTAAATCTAAGCGTAAAAGCGGATAACGGCGAACTAACGGGCAAACTAGCGATCAGAGGCAAGGCACGAAAAGTCGTGATAAAGCAGGTCGCGAGCTATGATTTTGCCGCGCTCGGACTGCAAGAGATCGGGCTAGACGGAGCGCGATTTGAAGCCGTAGCGAGCGACTTTTACTCGCCTAAATTTGCTCAAAATAATAAAAAATCTCTCGCCGCAAAACTTGTAAATTTTAAAACGCTATGGCTCAAAGACCACTCAAACAACACCGCAAACGCTCTAAATAACCTCGAGTATCAAAACAGCAAGATAAGAAGCGTCTGCGAACTAGGCTCAAGCGGAAAAGTCTGCAAAACCGTCTGGCTCAAAAACCTAAAAAAGATAAATTTAAGTGACGTTTTTAAGGATCTAAACGACGCAAATTTGACGGCACTCTTTGCAAAAGAAAAGATAACGCCGAGCGAAAATTTTACGCTCTCGCCAAGCGGGATTACATTTTTTGACGGTGCGACCGGCGGTAAAAATAGTGAAATATCGCTACCGCTTGAGCCCATCAAAGAGAATTTAAAGTAAAATTTCGGGCTGTTTTAGCCAGCTTTTCCGCCAAAAAAGGAAACTTTGAAAAAATGCAACACAAAATTTGATAGCTTAAATTTTGCAAAATTTATTTGAAAGCGTAGTGATGAAAAACAAATTTGACGCGCAAATCTGCGGCATTGATGAAGCGGGTCGCGGTGCGCTAGCGGGCCCCATGGCAGTAGCTGCATGCGTGCTAAAGCGCGAAATAGCGGGCCTAAACGACTCAAAAAAACTAACGGCGAAGCGGCGCGAGGAGCTGTTTAAAGAGATAATAAAAAACTCGGAATTTCTCATCGTCTATTTTTCAAACAAAGAGATCGACGAACTGGGCCTTAGCGAGTGCCTCAGACGCGCGCTGCGGCTATTTATGGCGCATTTTACGAACTGCGAGCTGCTCTACGACGGCAATACAAACTACGGCACGGGCGTAAAAACCATGGTTGGAGCCGACGGTAAAGTAGCGCAAGTAAGCGCCGCAAGCATCCTAGCCAAAGTAAGCCGCGACGCGCTGATGAACGCGTGGGACGGCGTGCACGCTGGCTACGGATATGCCGCGCACAAGGGCTACGGCACGAAAGCACATCTGGACGCGATCGCGAGGCTTGGCGACTCTTCGCTGCAAAGGCGCAGCTTTCGCGTAAAAAGCTTTGAGCGCGGTCTATTTGACGAATGATTTTTTGATATAAAACGAGTTTTTAATTTTTTAGGCGATAAGCAGTTTGTCCTAACCCCGTAAGAAATCGCAATTTACAATCATCTATCGTGCGTTCTATTTAAACTTGTTAATCAAATTTGAGTAAATCAGCTACTCGCAAGCAGTTTTTCTAGCTTACGATTCTTAAAGAATTTGACGACGTCAAACGCGATCTTGGCAGCCAGAAGCGCCAAAAAAACGTGTCTAAATGCATAAAATTTGCCTAAATATTTATGCTTTTTCATAAGTTTTAGAGCGAGCGATTTTATCGCTTCTATCGGTTTTTTGATTGCTTCGCCGATCATTTTGTCTTTTATCTCGTGGACGACGAGAGCGGTGATGGTTTTTAGGTATTTTTTAGTTTTGGGCGCTGGTAAATTTTGCGTCTTTGTTTCGCCGTAAACGTCGCCGATCCAAGCTTCAAAATTTTGCCGAGCATTTTTGCTTTTTAGGAGTTTTTCGCCGGCTTTGCTTATCTCGTAAATCCCGCGCGAAGTCTTTAAAACGATCCTTTTTTCTTGCGGCAAAGCTTGAATTTTAGGGCTATTTGCTATAACGCCTAAAAGTGCGTCCGTTTTGCTTTGACTCGCACCCGTTTTGCGCGATAAAAACTCCGCTATCTCCTTACGACTCGCCTTTTTTCTCTCGTTTAAAAACTGTGCCAATAAAAATAATCCTTGATAATCCATCGCAAAAACTCACACTATTATATTAAAATGAGAATTATACTTAAAATATATCAAAATAAAATAAAAGCCAGTATCATTTTGATTTTACTGCGTCGTAATGTAAATTAAATTTGCCGAGTTAAAACAAATGGCTTGTGTCGTAAATTTGAAATTTATCCGCGCGAAGGCCGTAAAATTTGCAGCAATTTCTACGGCAAATTTCAAAGAAAGATAGTATTTTTAGCTTTAAATTTTGCCGTTTTTACAAGTCAGGCAAATTTAAAGCTCTTAAATTTAACTAACAAAAAACTCCTGAGCAGCCTGCTTGCTCTCAAACGGCTTCACGCAAATCTCGCGTTCGCCGATCCTAGCGAGCACCGCCGTATCTTTATCTGCTCTGGTGTAGGCAAGCGCTAGCCGCACGGCAAACTCGAGGTCGGCTTCGTTAAATTTAGCGTCAATGAAACTCACCGCGCCCACGATATCGCTGTCAAATTTGATC
>CALISV010000166.1 GCA_938041615.1 uncultured Campylobacter sp.
CGCATCTGTGCTGGGCGTACCAGATCTGCACGCGCGGCTTGCCGGAGCTTGATAGGAATGAGCTTTTGCGCCGTGCATACCGCCATGATCATTGCGACGCACGAACCGTGGAGTTATACTTTTGTACGCTATTAGATGCGCTAGACTGGGGCGCGCACCACTTTCCAGAGGGCTGCCTGATAGAGCGCGCACGCTACGAGCGACTAATCAGCGAAGCTCGCGACGTAAGAGAAAAACACGAGATAAGCGAGCGGTTAAATTTAGAATTTGAAAACTTAGTAAAGCTTTACGAGTGCTATTTTGAGTTTAAATCTCGCGGCGGCGAGGTTGATTTTTACGTGCTGTGCGAAAAGGCGAGGCTAAATTTCGCGCCTGCAAAGTCTTTTTATTATGAGTAGCGAGGAGCCACTAAATTTGATCAGATACAAATTTAAAACAAGCGACAAATTTACGGGCTCAAAATTTGGCGTTTAGTTAGTCGCAAACGATACGCCAAATTTTAAAATTTAAGCAAATGTGGCTCGGTTTAAATTTTAACTCAAATTTTATCCGCGCGCCACAGCTCGGCAAACGCTCAAATTTACGCCTACGCCGCTATATTTTGCAGATTTTCAAAGCTAAACACGTTTAGTCCGTTTTTGTATTCGTAGCTTAGAGTTAGCTTATGTGCTTTGATTATATTTTCGACGATGTAGAGCCCCAGACCAAAGCTTTTTTGCGCGCTTTCGCCTTTGGTAAAGGGCTCGACGTAGTGGCGCAGCTCCTTTGATAACCGCTCGCCTTCGTTTATAAATTTAATCGACTCGCGCGTGATAGTTATATTTACGTGCTTGTTTGGAGAGTATTTTAGCGCGTTATCGATCATATTTTTGGCGGCGATAGCCAGCAGCTTAAAGTCGGCGTTTAGACTCACGTCCTCTAGCTTGCTAATGGTGACCTGTCCTGGATCTACCATCGCGATATCCAGAGCCTCGTCGATGACGTCGTCGATACGGCAAATTTTGGTGTTATTTAGCGCGATGCTTGAGGTGACTTGCTCGACGGCGGCAAATTCGTTTATGAGATTTTCGAGTTTTATAAACACCGACACGAGTCGTTCTTGGTTTTTGCTTTTTTCTATCATTTCGGCGGCTAGGCGGCCTTTGGTGATCGGCGTTTTTAGCTCGTGCATTATGTTTCTTAAAAATAGCTTGCGCGACGCGTTTAGGTTTTTAATCTGACAAACCGCGTCGTAAAACGCTTCCGCAACCTCGGAAATTTCGTCGTTACCGCTGCTGACGTTTTGTACTTCGTCGATCTCGCCCGCGGCAAATTTAGCTATCTGGCGCTTTAGCTTTCTTAGCGGTTTTAGCTTCCTGATAACAAAAACGTAAGCGGCCAGAAGTATGATCGCAACTAGCAAAAAGATAATCTTGATGATGTCGTAGCGGTATGGCTGGTAGTCGTTATCCTTTAAAAGCAGGATTTTATCTACGTGTTGGACTTTTAGATAGTGGTGATTTTGATAGATCATGATGGCGCTAGAACCGATGTCTGCGGATATCTCCTCAAGCACGGTTGCGTTTGCTAGGATCTCTTCTTTTTGCTGTTCGTTTGTGATCTCAGGCATCTTAAAGTCGCCCGTTTGACGCTCGTATTCTTTTTCGTTTATGATACCGCTCATCAAAAAGAGCTGATTTCTAGCGATCGTGGAGTATTTGGCGTTTAGCTCGCGCGCATAGTTTTGCTTGTCGTAGTCCATCAGCCACAAAAACGCGAGAAATATGCTCGTAAGCGCAAGCGCGAAGATAAAAGTGATAGTGTAAAAAACCGATGAGCGTTTCATTTGCGGGCTTTAAAATTTACTGCATTAGCTTATAGCCGATGCCGCGGATGGCGTGGATGTATTTTGGCTCTTTGGGGTCGTCGCCTAGCTTGCCTCTGATGCGGCCGATAATGACGTCGATGCTCTTGTTTGTCGAGTCCTCGCTGATGCTCGCGCAGTTGTAGATAAACTCCTCGCGCGTGATGGCGCCGCCTTCTTTTTGAAGCATGTATTTTAGGATGTCGTACTCCGCTGCGGTCAAATTTAACGGCTCGCCTTTTAGCGTGATGACGTGCTTAAAATCATCTACCGCGATGTCTTTTTCGCGCGCAGGTTCTTTTGCGCCGCTTAAATTTGCGCCCGCTACAGTGCTTTGGCGGCGCAGATGGCTTTTGATACGAGCTAGCAGCTCCTGTGGGTCGTAGGGCTTTGGCAGGTAGTCGTCCGCGCCGTTATCTAGGGCGTTTACTTTGTCCGTGATGTCGTGGCGTGCGCTAGAGATGATGATAGGTACGTCGTGGCGCTTACGGATCTCTTTGCACACCTCTAGGCCGTCTAGTCCCGGTAGCGTGAGATCTAAGATCACGAGGTCGAATTTTTCTACGTTTAACGTTGAAAGGCCGATATACGGCTCCTCCGCCGTCTTTACGTCCATATCGCTTTTTGCTAAAAACTCGGTCAAAATTTCCGCCAGTTCCAAATCGTCTTCAATCATCAAAATTTTTATCATTTTATGTCCTTTGGGGGATTATAGCGAGTTTTGGCTAAAATTTTAATGGCGGCTGCGGCTTGTTTTTTTGCTGCGCTACGCTTACAGCTTGCAGACGGACGTTTTTGTTAAGCTTGGCTAAATTTGAAACTAGAAATTTAATCAGTTCAAATTTAAAAAGGTTAGATCGTCAAATTTGACGGGTGAAATTTAAGATAAAATTTGGAAAATTGAAAAAGAAAAAGGCGCAGTTTCCCGCGCCTAAAGGTAGAAATTATTTTATAACAAGACCTTGGAAAAGTCCGCCGCGATTAACCCAAACGAGCGTCTTTTTGCCCTTCGTGCTTGCTAGGGCTTTATTAAAGTCTTCCATGTTTTTGATATTTTCCTCGGCGATTTGGATGATGATGTCGCCTTTTTCAAAGCCGATTTTCTCGGCATTTGAGCCTGCTTTTACGTCCGTTACCAGGATACCGGCTGCATCCGCAGGCAAGCGGTATTTATATCTTGCGTTGTCGTCGATCGCCGTGACGCTAAGGCCCTGGATTGCCGTGCCGTTTTTTGCCGCTGGGGTGCTTGATTTTGTATTGGCATTAGCTAGTTTTATCTTGGCGGTTTCGATTTTGCCTGAGCGCTCGTAGGTTAGCGTGATCTCTTTGTTTGGAGCTAGCGAGCCGATGAGATTTTTTAGATCGTTGGCGTTTTTGATCTCTTTATCGTCGATTTTGATGACCAGATCGCCTCGTTTTAGTCCTGCGGCATCGGCAGGAAGGCCGCTTTCTACGCTACTAATGAGCGCGCCTTCTTTGTTTTTGTATATCTCTTTTTGCTCTTCGTTTAGATTTGCTATCATCACGCCGATATATCCGCGCTCGATTTTGCCGTCTTCGATGAGTTTTTTGGCGATATCTTTAGTCATATTTGACGGGATGGCAAAGCCGATGCCGTTGTTTCCGCCGCTGCGGCTAAGTATGGCCGAGTTTATGCCTACTAAGTAGCCGCGGCTATCGACTAGCGCGCCGCCTGAGTTACCCGGGTTTATCGAGGCGTCTGTCTGGATGAAATTTTCATATTGATTTAGTCCGATGTTGTCTTTATTTAAGCCGGAAACTATGCCTTGAGTGATACTGCCGCCCACGCCGAAAGGATTTCCGATGGCAAATACGATATCGCCTTCCATTAGTTTAGCCGAGTCGGCAAACGGTATGGCTTTTAGCTCTTTGGCGTCGATTTTTATGATAGCTAGGTCGGTTTTAGGATCGGTGCCGATGATTTTAGCCTTGTACTCTTTATCGCTATCTAGTAGCGTGACTACGATCTCGTCGCTATCTTCTACGACGTGGTTGTTCGTCACGATGTAGCCGTCGCTAGAGATGACGACGCCGGAGCCTAGCGAGCTGCTTTTTTGTTTTTCTTGAGGGATGTTAAACTGAAATCCGAAAAAGTCCTTGAAAAACGGATCGCTAAACATATCGTTCATATCTGCTACGTTGCTGCTAACGGTTTTTGTGGTGGAGATATTTACGACCGATTTTTTAGCGTCGGCGATAGAGCTGTTGTAGGACAGGACGACGTTTTTGTTAAATTCCGGATTTACTCTAGTAAAATCCTCTGCGGGTTCGTTAAAGTTTATGCTTGCGGCAAAGATCGCGCAAGAAGTAGCCAAAGATAATATCATTATCTTTTTCATTACTTTTTCCTTTTGATAAAATTTTTTTCAAAGCGCGATTATATGGCGTTAAGCTCAACGTAAAGTTAATTATTATTTAAGTCGTTTAAAATCATTTCGTTTACTATACTTGATTGACATACGCTAAATCTTTATGCTATAATCCCTATAAAATTAATTGACTAGAAGGACATAATATGAGCAATAGTCTTTACGAAACGTTAGGGGTCTCCGAAAAGGCCACTAGCGACGAGATCAAAAAGGCCT
>CALISV010000167.1 GCA_938041615.1 uncultured Campylobacter sp.
TATTGTAACAAATTTATATACTAAACTCGCTTATTTCATTAAAATTTAGATATTTATAAATTTCATCCTTATTTAAGCTAAGACTATCTTTTACTATCTTTTTATATTCATCTACACTTGGTAAACGCCCAAGTAGCGCACAAACAGCAGCTAGCTCGGCACTTCCTAGATAGACCTTCGCACCCATACCCATTCTGTTATCAAAATTTCTAGTTGATGTAGAAAATACCACTGCGTTATCGTTTACTCTTGCTTGATTACCCATACAAAGCGAGCAGCCTGGCACCTCTGTCCTTGCATTTAATCTTTTAAAAATTTCATAAACGCCTTCATCTTCAAGCGTGCTTTGTCGGCGGTGCGATCCAAAGCCTAGTTGTAAGCTTGCTCTCATGCTCCAAAATTCTAGCAAGTGCTCTATAATGGCCGATATTTGTCATACAGCTTCCCACAAAAACTTCATCAATTTTATGCACTCTTTTGTTATCAGCTAAAATTTCACTTAGCGTTGCCACATCGTCTGGGTCATTTGGACACGCCAAAATCGGCTCATCTATCTGCAATAAATCGATCTCCAAAATTTCAGCGTATTTTGCATTTTTATCGGCTCTTAAAAGAGTTGGATTTTCAAGCCATTTTTGCATTTTTTCTTTTCGTCTAAGCAGAGTCTCACGGCTCTCGTAACCAGCTTTTATCATCGCGTCAATTAGCGCAACGTTTGAGCGAACATACTCCACGACACTATCAACGCTTAAATTTACCACGCAAGCCGCAGCTGAACGTTCAGCCGAAGCATCACTTAGCTCAAACGCCTGCTCTACTTTTAGATTCTCAAGTCCTTCTATCTCTAAAATTTTACCTGCAAAAACATTCTTTTTATTTTTCTTTTCAACACTTAAAAGCCCTTTTTTGATCGCAAAATACGGTATCGCATTTACAAGATCCCTAAGCGTCACGCCCTCTTTTAGCTCGCCTTTAAATTTGATCAAAATCGACTCTGGCATATTTAGTGGCATCATTCCAAGCACCGCTGCAAATGCCACTAGACCACTTCCTGCTGGAAAGCTGATACCAATAGGAAATCTCGTGTGACTATCGCCGTCAGTGCCCACTGTATCAGGTAGCACCATGCGGTTTAGCCACGAGTGGATGACGCCATCGCCTGGTTTTAGGCTCACACCACCACGTAAGTTTATAAATTTTGGCAAGCTCTCATGCATCACAAGATCACTTGGCTTTGGATAAGCGGCCGTGTGGCAAAAGCTTTGCAGAACAAAATCCGCACCAAAACTAAGGCTAGCAAGCTCTTTAACCTCATCTCTAGTCATCGGCCCTGTGGTATCTTGCGAGCCAACAGTTAAAATTTCTGGCTCCACATAAGCCCCAGCTCTAATGCCAGCTACGCCGCAAGCCTTACCGACCATCTTTTGAGCCAGCGTATAGCCACCGCTCTGCTCTTTTGGCTGATCTGGCTTTATAAAAATTTGCTCCTCGTCAAGCCCCAAGACCTCTCTAGCCTTTTTGGTGACTTGCCTACCTATCATCAAAGGTATCCTGCCACCCACTCTTATCTCATCGCTTAGAGTATTTGGGTTTAGTTTGAAATTTGCCACGAGTTTTTTCTCAGTGCCAATAAGCTTATAAATTTCGCCTTTAAATGGATAAATTTCTATCTCATCGCCCATCTCAAGCTCGTTTACGTTTGCAACTATCGGCAGTGCGCCGCTGTCTTCCGCGGTGTTAAAAAATATTGGAGCTATGGTCGTGCCTATCACGATGCCGCCCGTTTTTTTGTTCGGCACGCCCTCTATCTCGCGCCCGAGGTGCCACTGGATGGAGTTTATGCCGCTCTTTCGACTACTGCCAGTGCCCACGACGTCGCCCGTATAGACGACCTCGAGCCCGCTTTTTTTAAGCTCGTTGATCGCTTCTAGGCTGCCGGGCTTACGCTTAACGAGCATTGCGTTTGCGTGCAGCGGGATATCCGAGCGCGTATAGGCCTCGCTAGCCGGGCTTAGATCGTCGGTGTTGCTCTCGCCGGCGACTTTAAA
The DNA here is from genome assembly GCA_938041615.1 of uncultured Campylobacter sp. GTDB lineage: Bacteria > Campylobacterota > Campylobacteria > Campylobacterales > Campylobacteraceae > Campylobacter_A. The sequence goes on from CALISV010000167.1 coordinate 2,049, forward strand.
GATCGCCGCCCTGATACGCCTAGGCAGGTTCTCGCGCGCCTTAAACCACTCGGCTTCCGCCCACGAGCGCAGAACTTCTAGTGCAAATTTATTGGCTTTTGCAAGCTCTGCTACGTCGTTAAAATAATCATGCACGAAAATCGTCTCTTTTAGCACGCTACAGGCAGCCTGCGCTACGGCCTCGTCGGTGTTTTTTAGGCTCTCAAGCAGCACGATGACGCTGTATCCGCCCAGCATCGGTCGCAGCAAATTTACGGCGGCGATTTTATCAAGGCCGCTTATCTCAAGCCCGTGATTTATAATCTCGTTTAAAAACTCCGCCTTTACCTTCGCTGCGTCGTCTACGCCCGGATTTACGCGATTTGCGAGTAAATTTATAAGCTCGTCCCGCCTATCTCCGCCTTGCTTTAAAAGCTCGCAAACCCCCCTCGTCTGCTCCTCGTTTAGCGGTAGCGGCGGCACGCCTAGGGCTTCGCGCTCTTTTACGTGTTTTTCGTACTGCGTGAAAAAGTCCATCGTTTATCCTTATTAAAATTTACGTAATTTTAGCAAAACAAAGCGAAATTTGGCTAAATTTAAGCACTTGATTTTAAGGAATTACAATGCAAAAAGCATATTTTGACTCGCCTATCGGCGTTTTGGAGATTTGCGGCGACGAGAGCGGAGTTTGCGAGCTAAATTTCGTGCGAGATTTTGTCCGCACGGACGTAACGGATGCAAATTTAAATCTCTGTTTAAGCGAGCTTGAAAGCTATTTTAAAGGCGAGCTAAAAACCTTTAAAACGCGGCTAAATATCTGCGGTACGGCATTTCAGAGGTGCGTTTACGAAAATCTGCAAAAGATCGCTTACGGGCAGCGCGTCACGTACGCCCGGCTCGCAGCGATGACGGGGCGACCGAAGGCGTTTCGCGCGGCAGGCTCGGCAAACGCAAAAAACAAAATCCCCATCATCGTGCCTTGCCACAGAGTCGTCGCCTCAAACGGCCTTGGCGGATACAGCGGCGGCGAAGGGCTGGCGACTAAAATTTGGCTTTTGGAGCATGAAGCGAAATTTAAAGACAAAGCTTAGCGTCTTTAAAATTTAACGGTGCAAATTCATCCAAACAAGTACAAATTTGATGGTTTAATTTTAGTTAAGCTCAAACCTGACTACATGAAGTACAGCGCCGTTTTTAGTCGGCAAAACGCGAGATAAATTTGCCGACTAAACCGAGCGAATTTACCAAAATCTAAATCTAGCAAGCAAATAAACTCAGCCCGTTTCAAAACTCAAATTTAAACACAAAGTTGCCGGTAAATTTACGGAGAAAATCTATCCGCAAAAAGGCAAAAACAAATTTAAACCGCAAACAAAAACGCAAATTTGACTCAAAACCGCGCCGCTTTGGCCGTTTGCGCCTTTTAGCCAGATAGTAAAATTTATCATCCAAATCCCCGCTCAAAAACATCAGCCAAAAGCATCTCTTAAACCGGCGCAAACCGCTAAATTTTATTATTTTTACCCTTGGCTTGTGCGAGATCTCTACGATTTAAAAACCACACTATTAAAAGAAAAAAAGGCGGCTATTTTTAAGCATGCATAGATCGAATCCCATGCGTCTCTGTGGCGTTTGCAGTTCATCTTCGTAGCTATATTTGACGTAAACCTTACCCACATCGTCTTCTAGCTGCAAAATTCTATTTCCTAGCGGCACTACCTTGCTATATATAACCGCCCTCTTTTTTATGAGCGGTCTATATTTATTGTCATCTCTGCTGTCTATGTAGTATGACGCCGCCGAGCCGTCATCCAGCCTCAGTTTTAGCTTTCCGTCGCCTTTTAGACCGTAGTTTGCAGACTCCACCATCCCTACGTTTTTCGTTAGTTCGTTTAGCGGCTTATAATCGCTATAAAAGACCATATCCTTGATAGTAAATACGATCAAAGTAAAACACAAACCGACTATAGCCATCAAAAATGCCGAAAAGATACTTCTTAAGGCAGAGCCGTTACCGTAGTAAAATCCTCTTTTTATAAAAACTACATACAAATATGAGTTTTTGATTTTTATTTAAATTTCTCCAAATTTAACTCCCGTTACTTGATACTATTTATCCGCAAAAACCAGCGTAAACACGCCGATAGCGATCAGTGCGATACCGATCCACTCTCGTGCGCTCGGGCGCTCGCCCAAAAACATAACCGCAAAAACAACGACTAAAACGACGCTAAGCTTGTCTATGGGCGCTACCTGCGACGCGGAGCCCATCTGAAGCGCCTTAAAATACGCCAGCCACGACGCACCGGTAGCCAGTCCGCTAAGCGTCAAAAATAGCCAGTTTCGCGCGCTTAGCTCGCCAAGGGGCTGCCACTTTTTAGCATATGTGAGAAACAAAACCAGCGCCACAGCGATAACTAGCGTCCTGATAAAAGTCGCGAAATTTGAGTCTATACCCTCAAGCCCAACCTTGGCGAAAATCGCCGTAAGCGCGGCAAAAACCGCCGAAGCTAGCGCCCATAAAGCCCACTCTTGCATGATTTGTCCTTTGTAAAATTATAATCAAATTTTACGGTAAATTTAGCTTAAAAGGGCACAAAATTCAAAATAAAAGATATAAGAGAAAGGCCGACAAGCGATTAAATTTAGTAGCGCTTCGCAGCCAAAAATAAAAGGAGTTAAATCAAAACGGCAAGATAAATTTACTCAAACCTGCCGTTTTGATAGAGTTAATTAAAATTTCTTTTTCCTAACGTCTGCCACGATAGCTTTTGCCATGTCATCCACCTCGCTAGTTACCATGCTCGTAGCATTGGCTATATTGACGTTTTGCTTAGTGAGCTCATCGACCTGGGCGATACTTTGATTTATCATGTTGATAGCTTCACTTTGCTCTTTGATGTTTTCGCTCATCTCGTTGATTCCTTGAGCTAGGACGTTTGTGTTGGCTTCAATCTCGCCGAGGCTCTTTTGGGTGCGTTCGGCTAGCTTTCTAACCTCATCGGCTACGACGGCAAAACCGCGTCCATGCTCACCTGCACGAGCCGCTTCGATAGCTGCATTTAGAGCTAGTAAGTTTGTCTGATCGGCGATATCGCGGATGATCACGATGATGTTTTTGATCTCCTCGCTTTGCCTCATGACGTCGCCGGTTTTTTGGCTTATAGCGTTCATCGAGCTGCTCATCTGCTCTACGGCTGCCGCGCTTTCTTGGAGAGAATTTGACTGCGTGCTAGCACCCTGAGCCACTTGTTTTATGGATTCGTCTAGCATATGGACTTTTTCTTCTAAAATTTGAGCTTTTTCTAGATTAAACGCGAGCATGCCGGCTATCTCTTCGCCAAGCTCGTTCGTCACGAGCTCGACGTCACCTTTGGCGTCTGCGATCCTTGACGTGAAATCAGATTTTCTAAAATCGTTAAAAGCTTTTTGGATCACGTTTAGATCGCTACCGACTTTGTACTCCAAAACGTCTAGCATTTTATTTAAAACGTCTTTTAGCTCGACTAGTTTAGATTGGCCGGGTTGTCGGTTATCCTAGCTCTTAAATTTCCGCTTTCTATCTGTTTTGCGGCCTCTACAGACTGAGATACCGCTCTAGCGTCTTGACTGGCGTTGTCACAAATTTTAGCTATATTGTCGTTTATCAGCTTGCTCATTACGCCAAATTCGTCTTTTGTGTTTACTTTTGAGACGACGGGCTCTTTTGTCTCAAAATTTAAAAATTTAAAGAAGCTGATCAAAGCGCTAGTGATCGTATTGATCGGGCTAAGCGATCTTTTGAGTAAGAAATGTACGATCACAGATAAGACGAATATAAATATAGCAGCCAAGATAAGCTGAATCTTTAAGATAGGCAAGGTGTGCGAGGTAAAGATATTTTGATCCATCGCCGTTACCGCAAACCAACCTTTGTCGTTTAGCTCTAGCATATAGGCATAAACGTCCTCATTTTTATTATTTTTATACGCTATCAGTCCGTTTTCGTCAAATTTCTTTTCTTGATATTGTTTGATTATGCTTTTAGCTATGTCGTTAGGCTTGCCGACTAGATCTTTGTCTGGGTGTATGATGATATTGCCGTTTTGATCGACAACGAAAGCGTAGCTATATGCGGTTTTACTGATTTGAGATATATTATCGCTTAGCGCCTCTATAGATGCGTCTATACCGGCCACTCCGACGTTTTTGATAGGTGCGGCAAATGTTATAACCATCGCGTTCAATGAAGCGGCCATATATGGATCGGTATATGTCGGCCTGCCTTCGGCTTTAGCTTGCTTATACCAGCCTCTTACCCTCGGATCGTATCCTGCTTTGCTTTGACCGTTTGATCTAAACATAGCCCCATCTTCATATCCGGCATAAATGAGAGATATTTCTTTTCCGGATACGGCTTTTGCTTGATATAAAGCTAAATTTATACCGTCCGCGTTTCTTTCGCCATCGCTTTTTTCGCCTACTTTAGCCAGACTATCGGCCATCTTTTCTATGGCATATTGATTGCTCTCAA
>CALISV010000168.1 GCA_938041615.1 uncultured Campylobacter sp.
ATTTTACGTCTTAAAGATGCGGGGCTAGGCGAGTAAAATTTTTCAAATTTTGCCTCAAAACTGGCTTGCATCGAGCTAAATTTTATATTTACCGCAGCGGGGGCAGCGAAACAAAAACCCCGCCATATTGCCGCCCGCGGCGAGGTAATCACGTACGTCCTCTACCGCAAATTCGCCGCGCAGGGCGTAGTCTGCAAACACCTCCTCCGCTATGCCCAAATCCTGCAATTCCTTCGTGCCCACGTCACCCAGAAACTCGCAGTAATCGTCGCAGCATACAAGCCACTGCTCCCCCTGCCAGCTCAAATACCCAGGCGTCCTTTTAAATAGCTCCTCGGTTTTAGCCTGCGCATCCGAAGTGCTAGGCGGCAGAGGATCTGCGTCCTGGATGAAGCTAGCGTCAAATTTTGCCGACGCCGCGCCGTTAGCGATGCAGTGCGGACAGAGGTATTTCACGTCCGCCACACTGTAAACGCTACCGCAATAATACACGTCCGTCGCCTGCTCGCAGCACTCGCAAATCACGCTCGCATCGTCCTTGAACACGCCCGTTTTAAATGGATTCGGGTGGTAGCGAAAATGAGGCAGGCTTTTTAGCTTTTTGCTTTGGCGCGCCGCTTCGCTCGCGGTTTTGGGACGCTTTATCGCTCCCGCGTTGCCGTCTGCGCCGCACTGCTTTAGATAGTCGAGCTTTTTGAGTTGCTTTTTGTCCTTCGGATCGCAAATTTTGGCTAAAAGCTCGCAGGCGCTCTTTTTAAACCTCAGCAGTTCGTAAACGTCCACGAGCACGAGCTTTGCCTCTTTTTCATCGCATTTTTCGAGCTCGTCTTTGAACTCATACAGCGCCAAAATGCTTGCCGCACCGCCGTTTGAGTCCCAAAACGCCTTTTGAAGCGCGATATATTTTTCTCTAAACTTATCCATTTTTTCTCTTAAATTTGCGATTGCGTGCGGGATTATCTTTAAATTTTACTGAGTAGACCTGCTATTTTTTTGGATCAAATTTTACTCAGCGCACATCGCTTTTAGCTTTGCAAGATCTAAAATCAAACTATGCGAAAACGCGTCTATCACGACTCCGGCGTATTTACCATCAGCGCTTTCTAGCATGGCAGCATAGTCTTTTAGGCGCAGATTTATCGCCTCCTGCTCGGCGTCGTTTCGCCATCTCATCATCTCGGCTCTACTGGAAAATGCCGGAAAATAGCTAAGCCCGCTCTCCTCGTCTTCTAGTAAGACAAATTTGATATTTGAGCCCTCTTCTTCGTAAACTGTGCTACCGTCTGGTTTTACTAAGGCTTGATTTATCAGTACGGGAGCCAAAAACTCGGCCTTTTTTAGCGCCGAAATTAGCGCCTTTTCGCTCTGCTCGCCGCCGTCTAGTAAAAATGCGTCTATGAAATCGTTTAAATTTTCGTTCATCTTTTACCTTGGATTAAATTTGGCGTATTATACATTTTTGCGTTTTTAAATCAAAATTTAGCAGTAAATAAGCTTTGCGTTGCTATAATCACAACCTCACTTCAGCTGGCGGGTTCATAGCTCAGTTGGTTAGAGCATCCGGCTCATAACCGGATGGTCCCAGGTTCGAGTCCTGGTGAACCCACCACTTCAATTCATCTTTATTAAATACTTTAAAGTACATCATCTTATTATTTTGTAAGTTTATTTGATACATATAAAGCGTTTGTGGGTATGTGCTTGCATGATCGGGGCAGGCTGTCAAAAAACGTCGTTAATAAAGTGACCTAACAACAAATGCGGTTAATATTTCAAAACTTCAAATTTTATTTGGGATTTGATTGAAAATTATTTCAATCAAAATTCACGTATGTATTTAGTAAAGTTTTTATGTTTAAATTTTAAATTTAACCAACCTATACGTCGGATCAAACCTAAACGCGAGCAAATTTTGCAAAATCCCAAAAAGGCACATAAAAGTAACGAAGCTACTGCCGCCGTAGCTGTAAAACGGCAGCGGAATGCCCACCACAGGCGCAAAGCCGATCGTCATCATGATATTTATACTCACGTAGATAAAGATAAGTATCCCGATCCCGGACGCCATCGTTTGCGTGAAATAATCATCCTTTAGCCCGTAGTTTAGGCTGAGCAGATGAGCTATCAGCGCTCCGTAAAAGCTAAGTAGCGCTAACCCTCCGTAAAATCCGTATCGCTCGATCGTGTAAGCAAAAATAAAATCGCTAGTTGAAATCGGCAAAAACTTAAAGTGCGTCTGTGTCGCCTCGTCTTTTGGCTTGCCTTTTAGTCCGCCGCTACCGATAGCGATTATGCTCTGGCGCACGTGATAGTTGGACTCTTCGCTTAAAAAATCGGTAATGCGCTTTTTTTGATAGTCGTGCAAATTTTCGTAAATCACGGGCGCAGAGAGCAAAACCCCGGCAAATATTAAGACCCAAATTTTTTTATTTACCCCGATGATAAAAAGCACGGCGTAGCCCACGATGAGTAGTATCAGCGCGGTGCCTAGATCGGGCTCTTTTAAAATCAGCATGAAAGGCAAAAGGATATAAAGGCTAAGGCGTAAAAAGTCCTTGAGTCCGTAGCCGTTTTCTTCGGGCGGGCGCTGTTTGATGAGGTAGCCTAGCATCAAAAGAAGTGCCGGTTTCATGATTTCAGAGGGCTGAAGCGTAAAGTGGATAAAAGGAAACTCGAGCCATCTTTTTGCGCCCAGTTTGCTCGTACCGAACAAATCTACGCTAATGAGTAAAACAATACAAATCCAGTAAAATAGTGGTATGAGCCAGGCGATCTTGCGAATAGGGAGCAAAAAGAAAAACAAAAACAATGCTAGACCGACTCCGAAATACACAAGCTGCTTGCCCGCTAGGATAGAATTTGCCTCAGAAACCAAAATGTATGATAAAATAATAATAGGAAGTATCAAAAACGGCTGAACGAAGTCAAAATGGGTTAAAATTCGCCTATCGAGTCTTATCAAAAATTTGCCTTTTTTGAGCGATTATAGCATTTTAAAGGAAACAAATCTAAAAATGACGGAAAAAGAGATCAAAATTTTAGACGGCGCGCAGACGAGGGTGGATGCTTTTTTAGCCGCCGAGCTAAACGTCGCTAGAAATCAAGCGCTAAATTTGATAAAAAGCGGGTCGGTTAGCCTAAACGGCAAGCCGCTAAATAAGCCTTCTGCAAAGCTAAATTTGGGCGATGTTTTGACGATCAAATTTGAGCAAAGCGAGCCTGATACGGCTAAATTTGAAGCGAAATTTGAAGTACCGATCATTTACGAGGATGAGGATTTGCTCGTGCTAAATAAACCGGCAAATTTAGTCGTGCATCCCGCTCCTAGCGTTAAGGAACCCACGCTTGTCGATTGGCTCGGGGCAAAGGGGTTTTTGCTATCAAATTTAAGCGGACAAAGCAGAGCGGGTATCGTGCATAGGCTAGATAAAGGCACTAGCGGAGCTATCGTCGTAGCTAAAAATAACGCCGCTCACGCCGCGCTTTCAAGCCAGCTAAGCGACAAAAGCATGGGGCGCATTTATCTAGCGCTAACCGATATGCCACTCAAGCAAAACTGCACCGTTGAGCGAGCTATCGGACGAAATCCCGCTAACCGCCTAAAAAAGGCGATAGTCTCAAGCGGCCGCGCGGCAAAGAGCGCCTTTGCGAATTTACTTTTTAGCGAATTTGACGGCTCGGCGCAGAGCAAAAACGCTGGCGCAAATTTGATCGCGGCAAAGCTTTTTACAGGCAGGACTCACCAGATCAGAGTGCATCTAGCTAGCCTAAACCGCCATATTTTGGGCGATGCTTTATACGGTTTTAAGAGCGAAAAGGATAAAATCGGCCGAGTAATGCTTCACGCCTACGGGCTGTATTTCACGCATCCGCGCACGGGCGAGCAAATGAGCTTCGTCGCGCCTATTTGGGATGATTTTAGTGAAATTTTACTTAGCAAATTTAGCAAGGAGAATATAGATGAAAAGATTGATTTTATGGGGCTTAGCGAGCTCTTTAGCCATTGTGATGAGTGGATGCGTATCCTCTAGCGGGCCTGCGCAAGTAAATCCGAATTTGCCGACTGTCCAGAGTCTAAAAACCATCAGCGATATGACCGAAGTGGGCTTTGAGTGGACGCCGACTCCGACCTCAAACGTCGCAGGCTACTATCTATACCGCTCAAATCCGAACGAAAATAACGGCAAAATGAAGGTCGTAGCCGACATAAAAGACCGCTTTGCCAGCCACTACGTGGATGCAAATTTAGCTCCCGAGACAACATATACCTACGAGATGAGAACGTATAACGAAAGCAAGCAAATTTCAGGCCCCGGTATGATGGTTAGCGCCACGACTAAGGCGCTTATGGATTCCGTGCCTTTCGTTAGAGCGCTTACGAATTTGCCAGAGCGCGTGAAACTCATCTGGAGACCGCATCCGGATTTGCGCGTGGCGTCCTATGTTATCGAAAAAGCCGATATAAATAAAGAAAACTGGAGCCAAATCGCCGAGGTAAAAGGCAGACTAAACGCCGAATATATCGATGACGACGTGAAGTCTGGCAGAAGCTATAAATATAGAGTTTTCGTAAAAACTACTAGCGGAACAATCTCAAAACCTAGCGAGATCGTGGACTCTACGACAAAGCAGCTACCAAGCGAAGTCGTAAATGCGCAGGCTACTCAAAACGTGCCTAAAAAGATTATTTTGACGTGGGATAGCGTGGCTAGCGACGACTTTGGCTACTATAAAATTTACAGCGCGTCAAGCAAATTTATGCCCTACACCTACCTCGTCAAAACCACGTCTAATAGCTACGAGGATCTCATAAACGAAAACGGCGCGACCAGATACTATAAAATCACCATCGTCGATAAAGACGGCTTAGAGTCTAAAAAACCTAGCGAACCTATCATCGGTATGACGCTAGGAGCTATCGACGCGCCGGTCGTATCATCTATCGTGGCCGACAGCACGGCGGTTAAGCTCACGTGGAACGCCTCTGATAAGGCTAGAAGCTTTACCGTTATAAGAGACGGCGGCGGAAGCGAGCAGAAATTTACAAATATAACGGGCAATGAATTTGTCGATAATAGCGTTGCTTACGGGCAAAAATACAGCTACAAAGTTATCGCCGTGGATGAATACGGCATAAGCTCCGACGCTTCTCAAAAAGCAGAGATAGCCGTCGAATAATGCCCAATTTTATAGCTAAAAACGTAAATTTTACTCCAAAAGAGTGCGGCGAGATAAGCTTTTTGTGGGAGGCTCGCGGCAGGCAGGGCGTTAGCCTTATTTATACAAAAAGCTCTAGCGAGGAGTTTTTTATCACGCTAAAAAAGCGTGAAAACGACTGGGTCGTAAAGGGCGAAAAGCTAACAAAGCCTGCTAAAATAGGGCTTTTGCAAAATGCTTTGGTTAAATTTAAAGAGCTTTATTGCGATCAAATTTTAAGCGAAGCTATCGCGGTAAAAAACACGCGCCTCACGCAAAAAGATTCGGCGATCTTTGATGTGAGCGAGCTGCTGGAAAATTTAAAACAGAGCGAATTTGAGAGCAAATTTATCGAGATCGGATTTGGCTCGGGCAGGCACTTACTATTTCAGGCGGAAAATAACCAAAATACACTAGTTATCGGCATCGAAGTCTACAAGCCCTCGCTCGAGCAAGTCGCAAAGCTGGCAAAAGCCAAAAATCTAAACAACGTCATGCTCGTAAACTGCGACGCGAGACTGCTTTTATCGCTTGTGGAGTCAAATTTTATCGATAAAATTTTCCTTCATTTTCCGGTGCCTTGGGATGACGCTCCTCATAGGCGCGTGGCGTCGGCCAAATTTGCCCTAGAGTGTGAGCGAACGCTAAAAGCGGGCGGCAAATTTGAGCTAAGAACCGATAGCCGCGAGTATGCAGACTTTACTTTGGCTCAAATTTTAGATCTAAGCGATGCCGACGTTCAAATTTATAAAAACCGCGACCTAAAAGTAAGCAGCAAATATGAAGATCGCTGGAAAAGGCATCAAAAAGATATTTACGACGTTATCTTTACCTGCGAAAAGCAAAGCGAACCTAGAGTGGGTCAAGGCGAGCTAAAATTTGAAAACGGCTACGACGCGAGCAAGGTCGCGGCTAAATTTAGCAACCAAACGATAAAAGAGGACGATTTTTTCTTGCATTTAGAGGAAAAATACGAAAAAAATGACGGCGAAATTTTGATTCGCGCGGCGTTTGGCGCATTTAACGCGCCCGAGCACTGTTATGTTTTACTAGGCGAAAAAGGCGCGGAATATTTTATAAAAAAGCCGCTCGTTACGGCTGAAAATTTAAAGGCGCATCTTGCGTTGAAGGAGTATTTGGCGGATGCAAAAAATAATTAGCGCAAGCGGGCTTTGCCTAGGATACGAGGGCTGCGAAAAGCTCATAACGGACGCGAAATTTGACATTTACGCCAATGATTTCGTTTTTATCACCGGGCAAAGCGGCAGCGGCAAATCGACGCTTTTAAAGTCGTTTTACGGCGAGATAAAGCCAAGCGCTGGTTCGCTAAACGTCTGCCTAACCGATATGATGAATCTGGGCGGGCAAAATCTAGACAAACTAAGGCAGCGCATCGGCGTGGTCTTTCAAAACTACCGCCTGATAAGCGAGTGGAATATCGAAAAAAACGTGATGCTGCCGCTGATGATAAAAGGTCTTAGCGCAAATGTTTGTAAAAATCAGGCGACCAAGCTCTTAAAGCACGTAAATTTGCTCCACAGAGCACACAAGTATCCAAATGAGCTTAGCGGCGGCGAACAGCAGCGAGCCGCGATGGCTAGGGCGCTCGCACATAATCCTAATTTACTGCTTTGCGACGAGCCGACGGGTAGCCTCGATGAATACTCAAGCGACGTTATCTGGGGGCTTTTGCGCTCGGCTAAGGAGTTTTTGGGTACCTGCATCGTGGTCGTCACGCACAAGGTGCCAAGCTCGCTAAGGGTGCCTTACAGACATTTTGTTATAGAAGACGGACATTTACATGAAATCCTTTAAAACTCATCTAAGCGTAATAATCCCGCTCGTGGCGCTACTCGTAGGCATTCAGTTTATATTGCTAGTCGGGCGAGTGGTGGACGAGTATGAGTCTGTGATGAACAAAGACTATAGCATCATCATCGTGAGCCAAAACGAGCTAAACGCTACCGACGTAAAGCCGCTAGTTTATACCTTTGAATCTCTCGAGCCGCTTAGCTCAAAGCCCGTGCTAGAAAGGCTTGCTAAAGATATCTCATCTAAAAACATCGCTGTTTTGCAAAACGCCTTGCCTAAATTTTACTCGCTAAAGCTAAACGCCTTTCCAAGTACGCAATATATGCAAGAAATCAAGGACAAAATTTCAAAGATTAACGGCGTGAGCAGGGTTGAGACCTTTTCAAAAACGCATGATAAAATTTATAAAATCATGCAGCTGATTAAAAATATTTCGGCGATATTTTCGGGGTTAATCGGGTTAATCGGGCTCATGCTTATCGCAAAACAGATGCGAATTTGGCTATACGAGCACAAGGAGCGCATCGAGATAATGACGCTGCTGGGAGCTCCGTCGTGGCTAAAATCGGGCGCGCTATACAAAAACGCGTTGTTTGATTCATTTATAGCGACCGTTTTGGTGGCGGTTTTTTACATTATCTTGCCGGATTTGCAGCCCGTTAAGGAAGTCGCTACCGACCTAAATATCAATTTGCCGGCGATTGATCTGTTTTACGAGGGCGGAGTACTGCTGGGCGTTTCGCTTGCGATTAGTTTTTTAGCCATTTATCTCGTAACCAGAAAAGCAACGGCGATATGAGAAAAATTTGCGTTTTGCTGGCTGCCGCGCTTTGCTTAAATGCAAGCACGGGTGAAAAGATAAAAAATCAAACGACCTATCTCGAGTCCTCAAAAGAGCTTGAAAAGCAGCTAAATAAAAAGCTTGACGACCTAGCCGGCGACATACTCGGCGGCGAAAAAAGCGTCAGACAAACCGACGACAAGATGAAAGAGCTCATTTTGCAAATAGCGCAGCTGGAAAACAGCGCAAAAAGCGCTAGCGGCGAGCTTGACGAGCTAGTAAAGCAAAACAAAGACCTAACGCAAAGTCAAAAAAATATCCAAAAAAGTATCGTGCGTATCATCTCTGACGAGTTTTCTTTCGACCTTATAATGCCAAAAGAGTACGAGGAGGGCGTAGATAGTATCATTGCGACCGAGATTTTGAGCAAGCTAAACTCGGTGCTAAAAGATGATTTTAACGAGCTAGCTAAGCAATACGAAAGTACGCAAAATTTAATAAAAACTCAAAACGACAAGATAGACGGCATAAAGTCAAATTTAAAAACCTTTAAATTTAAGCAAGCCGAGCTCGTTTCTCTGCAAGATAAGCAGATGAAAACGCTGGCAAATTTAAAGCGGGATAAGGAAATTTATCAAAAGCAACTCTCGCGCCTACAAGCCCAACAAGACGAGATCAGAAAGACTCTAGAAGAGCTAAAAATCGTTGCAAAAAGAGAGAGCGAGGAGGCTAAAAAGGCCTTAGCCGCACAAAAAGCGGCCGAAGCTAAAGCTCAAAAAAATAAGAAAGATAAAAAGGGCGAGGTCGCGGCAAGCGCGTCTGAGAGCGACGTGAAGCAGTTTGGCTCGAGCTACCAAACGAGTCTTGTGAAAAAATACAGCGGCGAAAAGACTATCGCGCCGCTTGACGGTTTTACGGTTAAACAAAAATTCGGCAACTATGTAGACCCCATCTATAACATCAAAATTTTTAACGAATCAGTCGTGCTAAGCGCAAATTCGGCCGATGCGAAGGTAAAGAGCGTATTTAACGGTAAAGTGGTCTTTGCTAAAGAAACTGCGATGCTAGATAAAGTAGTCAT
>CALISV010000169.1 GCA_938041615.1 uncultured Campylobacter sp.
ACAACAGCGTGGATTTTCAAGAATTTATGATTATGCCGTTTGGATTTGATAAATTCAGCGACGCGCTGAGAGCGGCGACTGAGATTTACCACACGCTAAAAGGCCTTCTAAACGCGGCCGGCCACAGCACGGCGGTCGGCGACGAGGGCGGATTTGCGCCAAATTTAAACGATAACGAAGAGCCGATCAAACTAATCATGCAAGCTATCGAAAAAGCAGGCTACAAAGCAGGCGAGCAGATCAAGCTAGCCCTTGACGTCGCAGCTAGCGAGCTGTACGAAAACGGCAAATATAAGCTAGAAGGCAAGGAATTTAGCAGCGAAGAGCTGATAGAGCGATACGCGCAGCTTTGCGAGAAGTATCCGATATTTTCGATCGAAGACGGCCTAAGCGAGGACGACTGGGCGGGCTGGGCGAAGCTAACTAGCAAGCTTGGCTCTAAAGTGCAGCTCGTGGGCGACGATCTATTTGTAACGAACGAGAAAATTTTACGCGAAGGCATCGCCAAAGGCGTAGGCAACGCGATTTTGATCAAACCAAATCAAATCGGCACCGTCAGCCAAACTATGCAGACGATCCGCCTAGCGCAGCGCAAAGGCTACCGCTGCGTGATGAGCCACAGAAGCGGCGAGAGCGAGGATAGCTTTATCGCGGACTTCGCCGTCGCGATGAATACGGGCCAAATCAAAACGGGCGCGACCTCAAGAAGCGAACGCAACGCCAAATACAACCGCCTGCTTGAGATCGAGCGCGAGACGGACGAGTTTTTGGGAAATCAAATTTGAGCGAAGTCCTAGACGAATACGTCGAGAAAAAGCCGTTTGATTTCAGGCTTTTTCTCAGATTTACGCTTATAGCGTTTTGCGTGATATGTTTTGGTATCTACGTGGGCAACATAATCTTTGGCAAGCGCTCGCTAGACGTGATGCTAAGCCTACAAGAGCAAAAAACGCAGCTAGAACGCGACGTCGAAACGCTAAAAAAACAAAACGCCCAGCTGCAAAAGGCGTATTTCGAGCTAAAAGAGCTTGAGCCTAACAGCGGCGGGTAAATTTAGCTTTATAAATTTAAAAACGGGGGAGTTATGAAAATCGGTAAAATTTGGCTTTTGGCGCTAGCCTGCGGGTTGGCTTTTGGCAGAGAAAATCCTTTTGCGCCCTCGGGCGATGTAAACGCGAGCATGGCTAGCAGCAACGTCGTGGAAAATTTGCCGCCTTTTGAGAAGCAAAATTTCAAATTTCCCGCCGACGCTAGAAACTTCATCTCCGTCACGCTAAAATACAAAAGCCTCGACGGCAGTATCAAGGAAAAAACCGTCGATATAAACAAAAGCATATCGTGGCAGGATGAGTTTTTGCTCAGCAAGATCGCAGTACCCGTCGTCGTAGAAAAGCCCGACGTCTCGGTCACTAAAGAGGAGCCAAAAGCCGCCGCGATAGATGTCGCGCCAAAGCCTACCGAGCGCAACATGACCGTGCAAGAGCCGCTAAAAGATGTCGTCATAAAACCGCTTGAAAAGCCGCAACCGCAAAAGCAAATCGTCTATAAGCAGACGAAATTCGAGATCTATCCGATGCAGATCAAGATCCTCACGACCGACGAGAAGCTAAAGGACTACTCGATTAGCAAAGGCACCAAGGTCGTGATCGACTTCGCCTCGCAAACGGACGTAAATACCAGAAAAGACGAGCTTGACTGCGGCGCGTTTAAAACGGCTCTTTTTGGCTCGCACGGCAAATTTTACCGCGTAGTTTTTGATCTGGACGGCAGCTATAAACACGAGATCGAAAAGACGCAGGACGGATATCTGCTAAAGCTATCTAGATAAATTTGATTTTTGCGCGCCGAGCTTTGGGCGTGTAAATTTGCACCGATAATTTCTTGCGGCGAGGGTTAAATTTGAGCCTTCGCCGCGTTTTTAAATTCGGCTTTTAACTTTAGCCAAATTTGCCTTGATTTAATTTTTCCGCTTTTTTAAATTCCCATCCAATTTCACTCAAATTTAACCGCCCTTTGGCTAAGATTTCGCAAATT
>CALISV010000170.1 GCA_938041615.1 uncultured Campylobacter sp.
TCGAACTCGCTCAATCTAGCGTGCTAGACGGGATAAATTTTGAAAATTTTAGGATAAAAGAGGCTAAATTTAAAGAAGGCGCCAAGTACTACGGACGCATTTTTATGCCTATTTTCCCAAAGCGAGACGTGGCGATATTTTTTGAGGCGCTAGATGAGAAAACCGCCAAAATCACGCGCATAAACGAGAGCGACGAGAGCGACTACAACGGCTACGTGACGGCCAGAGAGCGCGCTATGATAAGAGAACTAAAGGAGATGAACGATGAGTAACGACTTGATAATATTTGTCATTTTTGGGCTGATTTTGACAGTGCTTTTCGTGCTGGTTTTTATAAAAGATTTAGAGGCCTCGAGAAAATTTTCAAGATACGAAAAAGCTATCGAAAGCCTGATACAAGAGCTTCACGCCGTAAAAAAACAGGTTGCGAATTTTAATCAAAACAGCGAACCGGCCGAATTTGACGTAGTGCAGCTAGAAAGCAACCTCGAACAGCGTCTAAATGAAAAAATAAATCAAAAAATAACTCCGATAATAAATACCCTCCAAGGCATCGAAAGCTCAATAGATAGCTTCCAAAGCCAGCAACAAGATAGACTATTTACACTTGAAGAGCGCACCAAAAGCATCAGCAAGATCTCCGCTCCAAATGGCGAGGACGACGAAAAGCGCATCGTGCAGATGTATAGCGAAGGCAAAAGTGTCGAAAGCATCGCAAAAGAGCTGTGCGTAGGCGTCGGCAAGGTCGAGCTGACGCTAAAACTGAGAGAGCTGATTTAGTGTTAAAACGCGGGCGCGAAATATAAAAAAATAACATTATTTTCATACGCGAATTTTAAAAAATTTTAAAGCTTAACTTCCTATAATGCCTTTTAACCAAATCAAAAACAATTCTTTTTGATAAAATTAAGGGCGAAAAATGTTAATAGACGGGCACGGACGGACGGTTGATTATCTGCGTATTTCGGTCACGCAAAGATGCAACTTTAGATGCAAATACTGCATGCCTAAAACTCCGTTTAGCTGGGAACCGAGAGAAAATTTACTAAGCTTTGAAGAGCTGTTTTTATTTGTCAAAGTCTGCCTAGACGAAGGCGTAAAAAAGATCCGTATTACTGGCGGCGAACCGCTACTGCGCAAGGACTTGGACAAATTTATCGCGATGATAAACGAGCATAGCCCTTATGTCGATCTAGCCATCACGACAAACGGCTTTATGCTCAAACACTACGCAAAAGCCCTAAAAAACGCGGGTTTAAAGCGCATAAATATGTCGCTTGATAGCCTAAAAACCGAAAAGGCCAAATTTCTCGCGCAAAAAAGCGTTTTACACGAGGTTTTAGCGGGCCTTGACGCGGCGCTCGAGGCTGGGCTAAAAGTCAAGCTAAACACCGTCGCGCTAAAAGGCGTAAACGACGACGAGATCGTATCTTTGCTAGAGTTTGCGCGCTCTATGGGCTGTCAAATTCGCTATATCGAATATATGGAAAACGTCCACGCAAATGACGAGCTAAAAGGCATGAAATCGGCTGAAATTTTAGACGTTATCGCAAAAAAATATCGCTTTGAAGCGGCCGAAAAAATCCCGACCGGTCCAGCTAGCATCTACCGACTAGAGGACGGCTATACCTTTGGCGTCATCGACCCGCACAAACACGACTTTTGCGAGAGCTGCAACCGCATCCGCCTCACGGCCGAGGGACATCTCATTCCGTGCCTATACTTCGAGGATGCGATGAGCATAAAAGATGCCGTGAGAAAGGGCGATATAGCGGGCGCTAGCGAGATATTGCGCCAGGTACTACAAAACAAGCCAAAAGAAAACAAATGGGCGATCGGCGCTCAAAATGAGACTTCAAGCCGCGCCTTTTACCAAACGGGCGGCTGAAAACAGGGCTAAATTTACGCTAGATTTGACGCAAATTTAGCCTGCTTTTATTAAATTTTAATCAAATTTAACTACATCCAAATTTTATATTTTACCTATAAATTTACCGCCGTTTTTTATCAAAACCCGCTCAAATTTGACACGAAATCGGCTTAACTCCATAAAACTACCCTTCAAATTTTGCTATAATCGACCAAAATTTAAAAGGCGAAATTTGAGTTTAAACCTGGTCGAGAGTTTTTTAAGTATCCAAGGCGAAGGCGCAAGCAGCGGCCGTTTGGCAATTTTCTTGCGGTTTGCGGGCTGCAACCTAAACTGTGCGGGCTTTGGAGTGCAGGCCGTTTCGCCCAAAACCGGCGAAACGCTAGTTGGCTGCGACACGATCCGCGCGGTTTTTACGGGACATTTTTCGTATCAAAAAATCACCCGCGCCGACGAACTCATAAAAATAACGCAAAATTTGAGCGCAAATTTGCGCCGCAAGCCCATCATCGTCATCACGGGCGGCGAACCGCTACTGCATCATAAAAACCAAATTTTGCTAGATTTTTTAAATTTTGCGACTAGCGAGGGATACGAGCCGCATTTTGAGACGAACGGTACCATCGAGATGGATTTCGCTAGATTTGAGATTTATAAAAGATGCCGCTTTGCCGTCAGCGTCAAGCTCGAAAACAGCGGCGAGAGCGAGGCTAGACGCATCAACGCTAGCGCTCTAAAAGCCATAAAACAAAACTCCGCGGACAGTTTTTATAAATTCGTCCTTGATAAAAAAAGCGTGGAAGACGGCTCCGCGATAGCGCAAATTTCGCGTATTTTAGAGCTTTGCGACGCGGAAGTCTTTTGTATGCCGCAAGGTTATGATAAAATAAGCCTCGAGCAAAACGCTGCCGCAGTAGCGCAGTTTGCGATCACGCACGGCTTTAACTACTCCGATCGCCTGCATATCAGGCTTTGGGGCGCGAAAGAAGGGGTTTAGGGCGTAAATTTAGCCCGCAACTTTACGGCGCAAAATGATAAAATTTAATAAACGGAGCTAAGATGATAATAAGAAAAATGTTTAAATTTGAAAACGCTCACATCGTTAGATTTTGTAGCTCAAAACGCTGCAAAACCAGCATCCACGGACACTCTTATAGGGCCGAAATTTTACTTGAGTCAAATTTTCTCGATAATGCGGGAATGGTGTATGACTTTGGCCTGATGAAGCGTGACATCGGCTGCATCATCGATAGCTTCGATCACTGCACGACGATATTTAGCGGCGACGGTGCGGAGTACAAAAACGACCTCAAAAAGCACTCCGCGCGCTGGATCGAGATCCCGCTAAATCCCTCCGCAGAGCAGTTTTGTAGGATATTTTTCGTGATGATCGATAGGCTTTTGAAAACTACGCAGATGCAAAACGGCGAGCGCGAAGTGAAGCTTCACAGCGTCATCGTCCACGAGACCGATACGGGCTACGCGCAGTGCTTTAGAGAGGATGCGTACAACACAAAAATGGGCGAGGTAAATTTGAACGAGATCGTTTTTTCTGATGGCGTGAGAGCCGAGTGGGAGGACGCGGAGCTGTTTGAGAAAATCAAGCTAGGCAAAAAAATAGTAAATCCAAAGGAGGTCTAGCGCAAATGAGGAAAATTTTTGCGATTTTGACGCTGGCGGCGCTGTTTTTTAGCGGCTGCGAGGAGAAAAAGGAGCCCGCGTCGCTGGATCTAGGCGGCACGGTACCTAGCGACGTACCTATCGCGCAAAGCGATGCGAATGTAAGTATCGACGAAAATATGCCGCCAGAGCCGGTGCCTGAAAAATGAAATTTAACGAACACCTATCAGAGCTCTACGAGCTAGCGCGCTCCATCCACATCGGGCTTGCCTTTGCGCTTTTGGCCTTAGTCGCGGCGCACTTTTGCCTGATAAATTTCGGCATAAACTCGCCAGCCTACGCTAAACGCATCAGACTGTTTTTGCCTACCTACTACGCGTTTTTGGCCGCGATGATGCTTACGGGGCTGCTTTTGATGAGCGTTTTTTACTTTTATCCGAGTTTCAAAGCTCTCGTTATGATCGCGGTTTGGGCGCTACTTATCGGGCTTGGAGCGATGGAGTTTAAGCGGCTAAAAACGGCGATAAAAACAAAAAATTTTGCCGATTTTAGAGCCAAAATGCGCCTAAAAATCGCGGCTGATTTTGTTTTGATACTAATTGCAAGCGGGGTGAGATGAAATTTTTATATTCAAAAGAGGCCAAAAACGAGCAAATAAGGCTCGAGGGCGAGGCGTTTTTACACCTGAAGGCGCGGCGCGCTAAGGTAGGCGAGCGCATCGACGTGCGAAATTTGACCGACGGACAAAACCACATCTATGAAATCGTAAATTTAGACAAAAGGGGCGCGGAGCTAAATTTGATATTTTCGCACGACGTGGAAGCGCGAAATAGCGATCTAACGCTAGCTTGGGCCGTCATCGATCCAAAAACGATCGAAAAAGCGCTACCTAGCCTAAACGAAATGGGCGTAGCTAAAATCGTCTTTTTTTACGGCGAGTTTTCGCAAAAAAACTTTAAACTAGATTTTTCACGGTTGGAGCGTATTTTGATAAGCTCGTGCGAGCAGTGCGGACGAAACGATTTGATGAAATTTGAAATTTATAAAAGCCTGAACGAGCTAGTAAAATTTTATCCAAGTATCGCTCTTGTCGACTTTGAGGGCGAAAATCTAGACGGCTATGCGGGCAAGGAAATTTTAGCGATCGGACCTGAGGGCGGATTTAGCCAGAGCGAGCGAGAAGCCGTCGCGAAAAAATACGGGCTGAGAGCAAAAAATATTTTGCGCTCGCAAACGGCGATTTTAGGCATAGCGGCTAAAATTTTAATTTAAATTTGATTTTTTACGAAGTTTTTTGTATAATCTCGCCTTACTTTAAATGAAAATTAAAAAATCAGACGATAAAAGGACAAAAAATGAAAAAAGAAATTCATCCGGAATTTGTTGAGTGCAAAGTAACTTGCGCTTGCGGCAATACCTTCACTACGAAGTCAAACAAAAGCGAAATCAGAGTGGATATCTGCTCAGAGTGCCATCCATTTTTCACAGGTAGCGAAAAGATCGTAGATAGCGCAGGTCGCGTCGATAAATTTAAGAAAAAATATAACTTAAAATAATCCTTTGCTATATTTCGTTCCTACGCCGATAGGAAATTTAAGCGATATCTCGCTTCGCGCTTTGAGCGTTTTGCGCGAATGCGAGGTACTTTTTTGCGAAGACACCAGAATCGCAAAATCCCTCATAAATCTGCTAAATACGCGTTTTGACGCAAATATAAATATCCAAAAATTTATTCCGCTACACACGCACAACGAAGATGAAATTTTATCCAAAATCGAGCTTGAAATTTTTGATAAAAACGTCGCGTTTTTAAGCGATGCGGGCATGCCGGGCATCAGCGATCCGGGAGCCGCGCTCGTCAATTTCGCGATAAAAAACGACATCGTATACGAAGTGCTAAGCGGATCAAACGCCGCGCTCTTAGCCGTCGTCGCAAGCGGTCTTTGCGAGAAAGAATTTTGCTTTTTGGGTTTTTTACCAAACAACGGCAAAGAGCGAGCCGCAGCTATCCAAAATGCGCTAAATTCGCCATTTCCGGCAGTCATTTACGAAAGCCCAAAACGCATACTTTCGCTTATTTTGGACTTTGCCAAACTTGAGCCGGATAGAGAAATCTTTGCCATAAAAGAAGCAACAAAGAAATTTGAAACTAAATTTAGAGCCACAGCAAGCGAGCTGGCAAAAAAGCTACAAGAGGCAAATTTAAGCGGCGAGTGGTGTGTCGTCGTGCAGAAAAATCCAAATTTTACCTTTGAGAAAATCACTCAAAACGATATTTTGGAACTTGAAATTTCGCCCAAAGCCAAGTCTAAACTGCTAGCCAAAATCACGGGTCGAAACGCCAAAGAAATTTA
>CALISV010000171.1 GCA_938041615.1 uncultured Campylobacter sp.
CGTTAGTCATGGGCGGACCGGGCGCGATATTTTGGATGTGGTGCGCGGCGTTTTTGGGCATGGCGACGAATTTCGCAGAGATCTGCCTCGCGCAAATTTACCGCACCAGGGATGACAGCGGCCATATGATCGGCGGACCGGCGTTTTATATCAGTCGCGGGCTAAAGAGCCGCTATGCCAAGGTTTTGGCGGCTTTTTTTGCGCTAGCGATCATTTTGGCACTCGGATTTATGGGGAACATGGTCCAGGCTAACTCAATCTCGGACGGCTTTAAGGGCGCGTTTGGCATACCGCAGTGGGCGAGCGGACTGTTTTTGGCGGCGATTTGCGTTATGATCTTTATCGGCGGCGTCAAAGCCATCGCCAGAGTCGCCGAAAAGATTGTACCTATCATGGCGATCCTATACGTCGCGGTCGGACTTGTGATCATTTGCTTTAATCTTGACAAAATTCCCGGCGTCATAGCGCTTATATTCGAATCCGCGTTTAATCCATCCGCAGCTTGGGGCGGCGCGACAGGGGCCACGATCGCTACGGCGATGAGATACGGCATCGCTCGTGGACTATTTTCAAACGAAGCGGGTATGGGCTCGACGCCTCACGCGCACGCTGCGGCTAACGTCAAACACCCCGTCGATCAGGCGGTGCTCGGTATCATGAGCGTGTTCGTCGATACCTTTATCGTCCTAAATATCACCGTTTTTGTCGTGCTTAGCGCAGACGTGATACATTTTGAAAACGGCAAAGCTGTACTAACTGGCATCTCGCTCGTACAAGAGGCTTTTTCGACGCATGTTTTAGGGCGCGCGGGCGGCTACGGATTCGTGGCGATTTGCTTGTTTTTCTTTGCGTTTACGACGATTTTGGGCTGGTACTACTTCGCTGAGATCAACGTGCGCTATCTTTTTGGCGCCAAATTCGTGCGAATTTTGCAGATATTAGTCGTAGGATTTGTGTTTGCGGGCAGCTTGCTAAAGATAAATTTCGTCTGGGAGCTAGCCGATATGTTTAACGGCCTCATGGTGCTTCCAAACCTGATCGCCATCATCGCGCTTAGCCCCGTTGTGGTTAAACTCCTAAAAGACCACGATGCGGGCAAAGAATACGAACAGAAAAACTATGTAAGAGAGCCAAATTTATTTTAGAAAACTTAAAAATTTAATGTAATTACTATTTTATATATTTTTGCTGTAATTTTAAGAATTGATTTCAGTTGGATTTGTTACAATTTCCTATATTTTTAATCTAAATCTAGGAGATCGTTATGAATATAACTCAGACGCAAATTTCTGCGCTTTACGTCGGACTCTTCGGCAGATCGAGCGAAGGCGCGGGCAGTAAGGCTTGGCTGGGTGCTGCAAATACGCAAAATTTAAGCGTTTCTACTATCGCAAACACGATGCTAGACACCGTAGCGGCAAAAGAGTTTTTCGGCGATAGCGTAAACGAAAACGCAAATTTCGTCGAGCATATATACGCTAACGTATTTGGCAAAGGCGGAGCTAATCTAGACAAAGAGGGCAAAGCCGGCTGGACGAAAAAGCTAAACGACGGCGAAGATAGAGGAAAGGTGGCGGCCGATATGCTAAAGGCCGCTTGCGACCCCGTTCACTCAAATGCCGCCGACGAAGCTACGAAAAACGCGCATAATCTCTTGATAAACAAGATAATCGCCTCAAACGTCGTAGCCGACCTCATTAAAGACGTTCCAAACGGCGGCGATATAAAAGAGCAATTAAAAGCTTTTATTCAGATAAATAAAACCATTACGCCCCACTCAAACGTAAGCGACATCAAAAGCGCCGTGCTAGCGGGCGCTAAAAGCTTAAATTTGACCGTAGACGAGGCGAAGTTAGACGCTGCGCTAGATGCCAACTCTAAGGTAAAAATCATCTCCGGCGTAACCGGCAAAACGGAGGATGAAATCTCAAAAGAACTCGCTCCAAAACCGGCTCCTCAACCAGATCCTAAGCCTGCCCCTGCACCCGATCCAAAACCTCAACCTCAGCCGGGTCCAAAACCGACCCCGACTCCAGATCCCAAACCGCAACCTCAGCCTACTCCAAACGACGGCGTAGAGGGTGCGCTAAAACAGATGCTAGCATCCGCCTCATCGTCCGAGGTCATAGGCTACTCGGCAAAGATAGAACACGGCGGTAAAAAATACTTCGTAAGCATAAGAAGCGCGGATAACGACGGTGTAAATTTAAGCGCCGATCAAAAGATAAATTTATCGGTCCAAAACGGCGCGGTTAAAACCGCCGAGGGCAAGACGCTAAAAGCCGACGTTTATACGGTAAAAAACTTCCCGACGGGCGATAGCTTGGAGGCGGAAAAAGGCACGGCGATACTTGGCGCATTTACCAAAGACGGGCACGAATTTAGCGCCAAAGATCAAGAAAACGGCGTCCCTTACAGCCACAGCCTCCAGCCTAGATCGGGCGTTAAATTTAACGACAACGGTTTTTTTGAGCGGCCGTTTGGCCTGGTAGAGGGCACGACAGACGGCGTCAGCGCGCAAAAAGTAGATAAAGGCGCGGGCGGTATGGTTTATAAGCTCGTAAAAGACGGACAAACGACTTATTACGTTACAAATAAAGAGGCCGTTCCGCATTTTAACTCTCATACCGGCACCGTCGTCATAGAGGGCGCAAAACCCGGCGACAAGGTCAAATTCGCAGGAGGCGCAGACTCGCTTACGCAGGCTCAAAACGAGGACGGACTGCAAGCGGGCGCAAAGCAGTTTATCAAAGACGGCGACGACACTATCCTCTACGCTAACGGTAAAAACGCGGGCTTTAGCAACTCGGATGATTTAAAGATCGTATTTAAAGGCGTTAGCATCGATCCAGCCGCAAAAGACGGAGCCTTTACGCTAAAGCAAAACGTTTTAGCCGACGGCGCCATCAAGGCAACCGACGCGCAGGGCTTTACCAAGCTATTTGACGACGCGCCCGCTCTTAAGTTAGACGGCACGGAAAACGTCTATAAAAAAGAGGGCAAATTTTATCAAGACGCGCAAGCTACCAAGCCTTTAGACGCGGATGCGCTAAACATAAAGGCCGTTAAATTCGCTAACGGCGACGTTTATACCTTTAGGTCTGCGAAAAAAGCGCAATCCAAAGACGCGGTAAAAGTCTACGACGAACAAAGCTTAAGCTCAAATTCGCAAAAAGGCGACGCGCTAAAAAGCGGCGATACGACTTACGAGTTTTTCGACAAAGGCAACGTCGCAAAGATATCAAGCGATGATTTTACGTTTGAAAACGGCGCACAGTATCTAGGCTCGCTAAATTTAGACGGAGCCAAAAACATAACCAAAGAGTCGTTTTTATCCGGCAAGCTAGGAGATAAAATCCTGCCTAACGCGTACTCAAACATAACTACGGGCGGAGTTAAATTTGAGCTCAAGCAAAACGGCGATATAAAATCTTTAGTCGCAAGCTTTGAAAAAGCTAAGGAGATATTAAGCGGCGCGCTAAAAGACAGGATCGCAGACGATGCGGTAGAGCTTAGCAAAGATAGCGCGCTAACAAACGCTCAGCTACAAACGTTAGCTCAAAATGCCGCTAAATTTGCTAACGGTGCGGTAAAATCGGCCGTTTTAAGCACGGCTGAGCTAACGTCGCTTAGCAAAGAGGCTGCGGATAAAATCGCAAATTCGGCCGTAACGCTAACGGATAAAGACGCATTTAACAAAGAGTCTCTAAAGGCTTTAGGCGCGTTTAGCGACAAGCTAAAAGACGGCGCGATAGCTAATACGCAAAAGCTAAGTGTGGCTGATTTTTACGAAATTTTCGGTAAAGGCTTTTTATCTAGCGACAAGCTCTCAAGCTATAAGATCGCAAACGGCGCCCTAGAGATCGAAGATAGCGCGAATAATTTACAAAACGCAGTAGAAAACAGGCTTAATTATTTCGGCGAAAAGATAAAATCCATAAAAACCTCAGACGGCGCGGAGCTAAAAATCTCGGCCACGAATTTTAATAAAATCGGCGCAGATAAATTTGATGCTAACGATAACATAAAACTAACGGGCGTTAGCTCAAACGATAAGGATGCTGCGCTAAGCGACAAGGTGGATAGCTTTGAAATCAATAGATCGTTAGAAGTAAGCGTAGACGAATACGCTAAATTTGCCGCCAAACTCGCCGGAAAAGGAAAATTCGATATCACAGACGACTTTAAAAAAATCATGAAATTTTTAAAGACGGCGGACGTTTCAAAGATAGAAGCGCTAAATTTAAAAGATAAAAACATCGAACTTAGCGCAAGCGACGTGGAAGAGCTAGCTAAGCTTGGCGATCTAAATTTGCATACTAAATACGGCACGCAAATCACGCTAAAGCAGAGCGCGCAAGATCTAAACGCGGACGGTTCAAAGCTGCTAAAGGCCTTTGCGGGGCTGTCTTTTGGCGCCGGCAATGCCAAAAAACAGATCGACGTGCAAGGAGACGACGTTTTAGAACTTGATAAAGATACGTTTGAAACTTTTAAATTTGCCGCAGACGACAATCTAAAAATAACAAACGTAACAGGCTCGGTCTACGCAAGCGACGCCAAAGAAACCTTTACCTTTAAGCAAGACGCGTCTAGAGTCGTTATAAACGCCTTATCTAACGGCGACAAGCTTGATTTCTCCCGGTTGGCTTCTAACGTAACGTCTATCGGCGATCTAAACGTAGCCGCAGACGCGCAAACGCAGCTACAAGACGGCAAAATTTACTACGTTAGCGGTACGGCAGCAGGCTTTGCGTCCGGGTTTGATAAGATTTTTGGCGAAGGTAAGGCGTTTTTAACCAAAGCCGCAGGCAACGAAAAATCGATAATCCTAGCTAAAACTTACAGCGGTTTTGAGATATATAAGGTTGAAAATAACGGCGATAACGTAATAACCAAGGATGAGGTAAAATATATAGGCTCCGTTAGCGCGCACCGCGACTTTAATCTTAGTGCGGATAACATCGTGCTAGCGGCCGCGTCAAAAAGCCTTAGCGCGGCGCAGTTTGCGACCGAAGCGGCAAAAGGCGCCGGCGGGCTAAATTTGCTAGATACGGCGGAAAACATAAAGCAAAATTTGGCGAATTTAATCTCAAACAAAGACAAAATAGCAAGCATTAGCAGCAGCGACGATAAGCCTATAAATTTAACCGCCTCGCAGCTAGGCGAGCTAAAAGGCAAATTTGCCCCTAGCCAAACGTTAAAAATAAGCGAGGCGCTAAAGGACGGTGAAACTGCGAGCGCGGACGAGGGCAAATACATCTTTACGCTGGATAAAGACGAGAAAAACTGGCGACTGGAGAAATTCGGCGCAGACGATAAGCTTGACTTTTCAAAGGTATTTGAGGGCAAGCAGCTAAGCGCGGGTGAGTTTAACCTAAACGCAAATGGGCAAAAAGCAACGCTACAAGACGGCAAAATTTATAAAGCCGAGCTAAGCTTTACGCCGTCAAATCAAGGCGGCGGCGCAAATAGCGAGCTAGACGCGCTTAAAAAGGTGTTTGAAGAGTCGTTTGAAAAAGGCGCAAAAGCCCTGCTCATCGCTAAAAACCTCAAGCAAGAGGGCAACTCGTACTCCTATAACCACGTCTATAAGATCGAAGATGACGGCAACGGCAAGCTAGACCAGGGCGACATCAAGCTGCTAGGCGTCGTAAATACGAATAACGGCTTTCAAAACAACTACGACATAACCGCGGCTAACGCGGAGCTGTAGTTTTGCGATAAAATTTAGTCGGCCGAGTCGGTCGGCTAAATTTAATTTATACTTTAACCCAAAATAAAGCGCTTGGCCGCAATTATTGATTTTATGTCTATTTTTAACCACAATGCTTCGCTTTT
>CALISV010000172.1 GCA_938041615.1 uncultured Campylobacter sp.
GATACTAAATAAAATAAATTTAGAATTCAAAAGCGGTAAAATTTACGGACTCATCGGACATAACGGCTCGGGAAAATCTTCTCTTATTAAAATTTTAGCCAATCAGCAAAAAAAATATTCCGGGCAAGTGCTTTTGCTAGATAAAAATATCAAAGAATATCGCGCCAAAGATTTTGCCAAAAAGCTCGCGTATTTACCGCAAAATTTACCCGATGCGGCCGACGTTAGCGGATTTGAGCTCGTATCGATGGGCAGATACGCTCATCAAAGCGGCTTTTTGCGCGACGAAAAAAACGACGAACGCATAGTTTTGGAGGCTTTGGAGACGACCGGAACGCTTAAATTTAAAGACCAAGAGGTGCGCACCTTATCCGGCGGCGAGCGTTCTAGGTTGTTTTTGGCGATGCTACTGGCTCAACAAAGCGATTTTTTGCTTTTAGACGAGCCTTTGGCTCCGCTTGATATCTCTTTTCAGATCGAGGTTATGCAACTTATTTCCAGGCTGGGCAAAGAGCTCAAAAAAGGCGTTATTATCGTTATTCACGATATAAATTTAGCCGCTACGTATTGCGATTATCTCATAGCCTTGAAAAAGGGCGAGGTGATCTTTAACGCCGATGCAAAAGAGATAATGAACAGCGAGCGCCTGGCGCAAATTTACGGCGTAAAGGCGAGCATCGTTCCTCATCCTACCCAAAACCGACTAGCGGCAGTTTTTTGATGCGCGCTTTTTTCGTATTTATTTTTACTTTAACCGCCTTAATCGCTCGAAATTTACCCCAAGAAACGGAAAATTTAAGCCCTAAAATCGTAGCGGTAGATTGGACGGCGGCGGAGATATTGAGGTCTATCGGATACGACGTAGCGGCTATCGGAGATAAAAGAAACTATGAAATTTGGGTCAAAGAACCAAGCGTAGAAAACGCGGTCGATCTAGGGCTTAGAATGCAGCCCAATCTAGAAGCGCTAATCAAGCTAAAGCCCGATTTTATCATCATTCCGTCCTTTTTTGAATTTAACAAAAACGCCCTAGCCCAATACGCGCGAGTAGAGGTCATAGACGCGTATAAAGAAGGGGATTTATACGAAAATATTTTGGACGCGACGCATCGTATCGCCAAAATCGCAAAAAGAGAAAAAGAAGCACAAAATCTCATACGAGAAAACGAAGAATTTTTTAAAAATTTACGCGCCGAGCTCGCGCGTTTTTCAAACGAACCTATCGCGACGATCCAGTTTATAGACAGCAAGCATTTGAGAATTTACGGAGAAAACAGCATATACGGAGTAAGCCTGAAAAAAATGGGGCTAAAAAACGCCGCGCCTAAAGAATTTACGTTTAATTTGTGGGGTATAGCCACGGTGCCGATCACTTCGCTTTTTAAGCTTCCTAAAAACTCGCGACTCGTTATCGTCGAGCCAAATCCGCTCGATATTAAGCGCGAGCTTAAATTTAACGGGCTGTTTCGAGCTCTAGGTTTTTTTGAAAATAGTATTCAGACGAGTCCGATTTGGAGCGCGGGCTCGATTTTAAGCATGCGGCGCTTTGCTACGCAGCTGGCTCAAAACCTAAATCAAGATCCCCGAAAATGAAAAAACTACTAACGATTTTTTCGGTCGCTTTCGTCGTTTTGGGTATCGCCGCAGTCGCCTCGCAGGCGATTTTACTGGAAGATTTCGGCCAAAACGTCAAAAATTTAGTCGTTTTAAATTATATTTTACCGCGAATAGGCGTCGCGTTTTTAAGCGGACTGTTTTTATCTACGGCTACGGCTTTAATGGCGCAAATAACGCATAACCCGCTAGCAAGCGATAGTACGCTCGGAGTAGGTAGCGGCGCGGGATTTTTTATGCTAGCGGGCGCTCTTTTCTTTCCGCATCTGGGACTTAGCACCGTCGCGAGCTCTTTCGTCGGCGCGGTCGCGGCGCTAGCGATACTTTTTGCATTATCTTCGGGGCGCGGATTTTCGGTATTTACCACGACGCTATCGGGACTTATAATCGGTTTATTTTTCGGATCTTTGACCTCGCTTTTAATGCTCTTTTTTCAAGAAGAGAGCTTTTTCGTCGCGGTTTGGATGAGCGGGGATTTGGCGCAAGACGGCGCGTTTAATTTTTACTCCATGCTAGTTTATTTTTTGCCGGCTTTAGCGGCTATTTTATATTTTTCTCGCTCGTTTCACCTTTTTGTTTTGGGCGATAGCGCTTGCAAGGCTCTTGGCGTAAACGTAAATTTAATACGCGCGACGGGGCTTTTGATAGCCGCTTATCTCACCGCTTTGACGGTAGCTTTCGTCGGCATCATCGCATTCGTAGGACTTGGGGCTTATACGCTAGCAGATAGATTTAAATTCGATAATTTCGCAAAAAAGCTAATTTGCTGCGGCTTGTGCGGCGGGTTGCTTTTGGGCGTTACGGACGAAATTTTGATCGTGATTTTAAATTTAACGGGCGTAAATTTACCGGCAGGAGGCATAAGCGCGTTTTTAGGCTCGCCTTTGCTTTTATGGTTGATAATACGCGGCGTCCATAAAAACGAAGTATCCGCAAAAGACGGCGACGCGGGCTCGGCAGTAAAAGCAAACGCCGCTTTCGTATTGCCCGTTATTTTAGCCGTTTTGGTCGCGGTCTGCTTGTTTTCGCTATTTTTCGGGGTCGGAAATTTTAGCCAAGAGATACTAAGCGTGCGTATAAACCGAGTAGCGGCCGCGCTTTTTAGTGGCGTGATACTGGGCGTCGCGGGAACGGTTTTACAGCGTCTAAGCAAAAATCAAATGGCTTCTCCCGAGCTTTTGGGGATAAATTCCGGCGTGAGCCTTGGCGTATTGGCGGCTATGTTTTTAGCGCCGTTTTTGACCGTGCCGCTAGGTATCGCTGGCGCTTGCGCCATGCTTTGCTTTACCGTAGCCGTAAACTACAAAAACGAAATGTCGCCGCACAAGGTGATTTTAACGGGCATAGCTATAATGGCGTTTGTTAGCTCAGTAGAGAAAATTTTGCTCGCGACGGGAGATAGTAGGATTTATAACTTTATGAGCTACGCGTCGGGGAGTACCTATTCGGTTACGGCAGCGTGGGCTGCTGCTCTATTTATCGCGGCGGTAGCTAGCGTTTTATTCGCGCTTTATTATTCCAGGCAAATCGAGCTTTTAAATTTAGGCGACGCGACCGCTTCGAGCTTGGGAGTAAACGTCCCGGGATACCGAACGATACTGTTTTTATTTTGCGCGGGCATAAGCGCGTTAGCGGCTCTTAACATAGGCCCGGTTAGTTTCGTTGGCTTGCTAGCGCCGCATATAGCGTCGTTTTTGGCCTTTCGCAAGCCGCGCTTGCAAATCGTAACCGCGTCTGTTATCGGCGGGATATTGATGGTAACGGCCGACTTTTTAGGCAGGACGCTTATTTTTCCTTACGAGATACCTTCGGGGCTCGTCGCTACCATTATCGGAAGCGCCTATTTCGTATCGGCGGCCAGAAAATTAAAATAAACTTTAAAAGGAGACAAAATGAAAAATAGTTTTAGGCTGGGTTTAGCCTTAAGTTTGAGCGCGGTCGCCGCTTTGGGCGCCGATAGCGTAGCTCTCGAAGAAGTAAGCGTCGTGGGCTCTGTAGCCAAAGGCAGCGGAAAAATCGACTTTATGCAGCCCGGAACCACTACTGCGATAACGCAAGATAAAATTTCCGAACAAGGCGCAAGCCAACTCGATAATGCCGTTAAATACGAAGCGGGCTTCATAAATCCCTACGGAACGGATCTGGATACGACCGATTGGCTAAAGCTAAGGGGCTTTAACGCGACGGTTACGCTTGACGGTTCTACGCCTTACAAAGGCGGATATTTAGGCGCTCAGCACGATATCTACGGGCTTGAAAGTATCGAGGTCGTAAAGGGCGCGAATTCGCTTTTATACGGCGCCTCAAGTGCGGGCGGAGTTATAAATTTAGTCAGCAAGCGTCCGACGGCTAAGCCTTTTGCCGAGGTCGGATTTAAGATCGGTAACAAAAATCAACGCGGAATTTTCTTTGACGCGAGCGACGAGCTTTTTACCGATAGGGTCAAATTTCGCTTAGTCGGAAATTACGAGAAAAAACACGGCGACGTCGATTTTACGCACAACGAACACTATTATATCGCTCCGTCTTTGCTGTTTTTGCTCGGCGACGAAACGACGCTGACGCTACTTTCAAGCTATACCAAAGATAACGGCACGGGCGTGACGGCGTTTTATCCCTATCCGAACGTAACGAAAGTATCTCGCGGCGTAAATCCGAGCTCAAGCAGCGACTTTTTAAAAAGAGAGCAGTATACGGCCGGCTACGAGCTAACGCATAATTTTACGGACAATTTAAAATTCGCGTCGAGCTATAAATTTAACAAAGAAGACAAAGAGCAGCTCGCTACGCTATACGTGGGCAGTTTCGGCGTTACGTTAGTCGATGCGGACGTGAAGTCTCATACGTTCGACAACCGCTTGAGCTATGAATTTCAAGGCGAAAACATCAAAAATTTAGCCACGTTCGGCTTTGATTACCGAAAAATAAAAGCGGACGGAATTTACGGCTTTTCTAGCACGACGCCTTGGACTATCGGCGATAGAGTAAGCGTAGCTAGACCTAGTAGCGCCTCAAGATACGACGTAGATCAGTCGCAACTGGGCTTTTATTTTAGCAACCAAGCGACGCTTTTTGACAACCTCATCCTAAACGCCGCCGTTAGACGCGACAAGCTAAAAGAGGACTCCGATACGCTAGGCACGAAAAATAACTACGAAATATCCAAAACCACTTATCAAGCGGGCGTAATGTATAACTTCGACGCGATCGGATTGATGCCGTTTTTTAACTACTCTCAAAGCTTTACTCCCGTCGTAGGAAGCAACAGCGCGGTCGGATACAAACCTATCGAAGGCAGACAATACGAAACGGGCGTAAAATACTTGCCAGAATTTATAGACGGAGAATTTAGCCTTGCATACTTTGATATAGAAGAGAAAAACGCTCTGGTGGGCGGTATGGTCGGGGGCCTATATATCCAAAGCCAAGCCGGTAAAAAACGAACCAAAGGCTTAGAAATAAGCTCGAACGTAAATTTAACCGACGATATAAACTGGATCGCGGCCTATACGCATTATTTTAGCGCAAAAACTCACGACGGAGTAAACGGCGATATCGTAACTCAAACGGCCCTAATACCTAAAAACACGCTCTCTTCATTTATAACGTATAAATTTAGCCTAACTGCCGACCAAAGCCTAAAAGTGGGCGCGGGCGTTAGATACGTAAGCTCTATCCCGGACGGCTCGGCAAGCGGTTACAAAAGCCATTCTTATACCCTGCTAGACGCTATGGCGGAATACGAGTATAAAAAATTAAGCGTAGGTCTAAACGTCAATAACTTAACCGACAAAGAGTATTTTTCCGGTTGCGACGGATATTATTGCTACTACGGCGAAGGCATCAGAGCTACGCTAACGGCTAAATATAAATTTTAATCTCCGATTTTAATCTCCGATTTTAATCTCCCAAACTCGCCTCAAACGAGGCGAGTTTTTCTACGAAACGATTAGGAACGATTTTTGCATACCCTTTGAAAGTTAAATTTAAAGGGTTTTTATGCAGACTACTCAAAACGATATTTTGTCCTTTGACGCGAGTATCAAAGGCGGCGTAAAAAAGCAGAGCAAAAGCTCGCAAAAAGGCGGTAAAGAAGACGGCGAATTTCTCTCTATGGTGCTAGACGCGGCCGCGAAAAAGGGCGAAAATTTAAGCGAAAAAGATCTAAAAGAGATGGCAAAAGCCGTAAATTTATCCGCCCAAACGGCTCAAAACGGGCAAACAAAAGTGCCCATCCAAAGCACGGACGTAAAAGAAATTTTAGGCGAGGAAGCGGCGGAAAATTTGTTTGAAAACGCGACTTTTATGCAGCTTTTGCAAATTTTAGAGATGCTTAGCGGCGGCGAGAAAATCAGCAAATTTCCAAATTTTGAAAACCGCTTAGCCAAAGCGCTATCAAGCGAAACGACGCTAAACGAGCTAAGGGGAGCCAAAAATCTAAACGAGCTAATAGAGATCGCAAATAAGCTAAATTTGGGTCTAGAAAATATCGAAGTAACGCAAGCCCAGGCCGACGAGCTAGGCGAGAAGTTTCCAAATTTGGCGAAAAAAGATTTCTTTGAACCAGTAACGCCAAAGAAAAATTTCGCATTTAGCGAGCTAAAAAACAAGGTCGAAGAGACGATAAGCGCAAGCGAGCCAGAGCCCAAAGATACGCTAAATAAACTACTCGCCGCCGTACAAGAAGAGCAAAACAAAGCCCAGCCCAAAGACGCCAATGCAAAAGCGCAAGACGCACAAAATTTGGCTCAAAACTCCAAAATCATAAAAGAAGCGGTAAAAAACGAGGACGAGAAAGAGGCGAATTTAAAAGACGAAAAGCCAAACTTCAAAGCCGAAAGCGAGCTAAATTTAACCGCCGCAAAAAGCGAAAAATCGGGGCTCGGTCAAGACTCTAAAAAGATAAATTTGCAAAATTTGCTATTTCCGGAGCGCGAAAACGCTGAGGAGCAAATTTTAACCGAGACCCAAAGCGATAACGGCGAAAACAGCGAGCTAAACACGATGGTAAAAGACGTCATCTCAAACGCCAAGGCGCAAAGCAGGAATTTCCAAGCCGTGCGCGAGACGTTTGATAACTTTAGCTCAAATTTAAAAGAGCAGGTCGCGGCCTACAAATCGCCGTTTATGCGCTTTAACATCACGCTAAATCCGCTAAATTTGGGCGAAGTCGAGATCACTATGGTAAATCGCGGCAATAATCTGCATATAAATTTCAACTCAAATACGCAGACGATGAACCTGTTTTTACAAAATCAGGCCGAGTTTAAAAACAGCCTTGTAAATATGGGCTTTACCGAGCTTGAGATGAACTTTAGCGATCAAAATCAGCCTAAAAAAGAGCAAGGGCAAAAGAGCTACAAAGGCTCTAAATTTAGCTCCGACGACGCCGAGCAAAGCGAACCGTCCACGCCTCGTTTAGAGCTCATCGTTCTGCGCTACGTGTAAATTTGGAATCAAATTTGCTTGAGATATAAAAATTTAAAGGATAAAAGATGGCAAACGGACTAGAAACCAATAACTTTACGGTAAACAACCAAGCCGCCAAAAAATCGGCGGACGCCCTACAAAAGGCCGCAGGCACCAATCCAAACGCCCAGCTAGACAAGGACGCTTTTATGAAACTTCTTTTGACCGAGCTTCAGTATCAAGACCCGACAAGCCCGATGGATACGGAAAAAATGCTAACTCAAACTAGCCAGCTAGCCTCGCTTGAAATGCAAGAAAATACGAACAAAATGATGCAAAAGCTAGCCGACCAGCTAAAAAATAGCACAAATATGTACGCCGTCGGAGTGCTCGGCAAGATGGCTAAAATCGGCGATAGCGGCATAGTAAAAGAAGAAGGCGCAGGCGTCAAATTTGCGGGATTTTTAGAAAGCGCGGCAAAAGGCGGCACGATAAATATAAGAGATAATAGCGGCAAACTCGTAAGAACGCTGGAGTTTGGCGAAGCAAAAGCCGGCGCAAACAACTTCGAGTGGGACGGCAAGGATAGTGCGGGCAACGACGCAAAAGCAGGCACCTACTCCGTAGAGATAAACTACGTAGATCTCGCGGGTAAAGCTAGAAGCGGCGGCGTAGGTAACTATCTCGTAGAGGGCGTCAAATTTATCGACGGCGTAGCGCAAGTAAAGGTTGGCGGACAATACGTCAGCATCGACAAAGTCAAAGAATTTACTGAGCCGTCAAAAGGATAAATCCATGGTAAGAAGCCTATATAACGGCGTTAGCGGAGTCAGAACGCAGGGGTTTAGCATGGATGTGTGGGCGCATAACATCGCCAACATAAATAACGTCGGCTATACAGCTTCGATACCGGAATTTAAGACCACTTTTTACCAAACCTCCTTTGCCGCTGGCAATAACCCAACCCAAGACCAAGTCGGCCTCGGCGCCACCGGCATGACGACGGCGCTTAGCTTTTATAAGCAAGGCGCGTTTATGAAAACAGATAATGTCCTGGATATGGCAATCGGCGGCAAGGGATTTTTCGGCGTAACGAACGGCTCTGGCACATACTATACGCGCGCCGGTAGCTTTGGCGTAGATAAAGAAAGATATCTCGTAACAAATCAAGGCAACTACGTCCTAGGTACGCAAAACGCGCTAACCCAGGTCGCTCCTAGCCCGGGCGCGATAGAGGCTTTTGGTAGAGTAAACAGCACGGCTGCAGTCACGCAGGCCTACACGCCAAGCATTGACACGACAGATCTTGACCTTGGCGACATCGGCTCTCAGGGCAAGATTCGCCTGCCGGAGTTTTTGTATCTGCCGACTAAACCGACGTCGAAGGTTACCTTTAAAGGCAATCTCGACTCGTCTTTTAAAACCGAGCCAACCACTTTGCCAGTCGATACCGCGACCTATACGAGTAACATAGATAACCCATCTAGAACTATAAATTTACGCGGACGAGTCACGGCTGACGATACGATAACTCGCCCTAGAAAAGGCGATCTAGTCACCGTAACGGCAACCGACGCAAACGGCAAAACGGCTGAATTTAGCGCTCCGATCGACGAAAACGGCAACTGGAGCATAAGTCAAAAATTTGAAAGGGATTTTGATCTAACGACCGCGCCGAATTTGACTGCGAAAATAAACACGACTAAAGAAGCGGCAAATCAAGAAAAATTCGTAACCGAGCTTTTAAATGCGGACGGCACTAAAAATAAACTTGAGCTAACGCTAACAAAACGCGTACCTCAGGGCGCTAACGGTACAGTTTGGGATGCGGCGGCGACCGTAAAAGACGCAAGCGGCGCAGTGGTCTCAAATACTAACGGCGAGCTAAATTTTGATTACGAAGGTAGGCTTGTTAGCTCTACTTTAAGCGCCCTAGATAATAACGGCTCGCAAATCGAGCTAGACTTCGGCACTCCCGTGGCTGCGGGTCAAATTTACTCAGGCGTCACTAGCACGTCTCAAGCCAAAAGCATCTCGATCGCTCAAGACGGCGTACGCGAGGGTATTTTAAAGGATTATTACACCAACGATTCGGGAAACATCTTGGCACAGTTTACAAATGGCCAAGTCCGCTCCGTCGGCAAAGTCGCTCTCTATCACTTCCAAAACGAGCAAGGTCTTGCAAAAATGGGCGATAATATCTATTCGCAAAGCGCGAATTCCGGCGCGGCCTTTTTCTATAAAGACGCAGGCGGCAAAAGTATCTACGGCGCCAAACTGGCTAGCAGCACGCTAGAACAGTCAAACGTCGATCTAGCACAAGCTCTAACCGAGATCATCGTCACGCAAAAGGCCTACGACGCTAACGCCAAGAGTATAACAACCAGCAACGAAATGCTTCAGCGCGCGATCGAGCTAAAACGCTAAATTTAACCCGCAAATTTGACGCTGGTTTTTAAATTTGGCTGCAACCGTAAAGCCAAATTTAACGCGATAAAATAGTCTACTTCAAGATATCTAAATAAATTTTTAGCTAAAATCAGCCCCAAAAATTTACCGAATAAAGAAAAAAATTATGAACCGAAAACGAATCTACAACCCAAGCTCAAACGAAAATTTGACCGATCGCCGCGTATTTAACGGCAATCCGCACGGCATTTTAAATTTCACCAAGGCAAAATACCAGTGGGCGCTCAAGCTCTGGGACCTGATGGAAGCTAACACGTGGTTTCCAAAAGAGGTCGACACCACCGACGACGTACGCGACTACGCCTACAACCTCACGCAGGCCGAAAAGCGCATGTATGACCTAGTCTGGAGCCAGCTCATCTCGATGGATAGCTTCCAGACAAACAACCTAGCCGACAACATCAACCCATACATCACCGCACCCGAGATCAACGCCTGTTTAGCGCGCCAAGCCTACGAGGAGGCCAACCACTCCAAGTCCTACGCCGTCATGGTCGAGGCCATCTGCGACAACACGGACCTGATCTACGAGATGGAAAAGCACGACGAGGTTTTGCGCGAGAAAAACGACTACATCTCAAGCGTTTACGAGGAGCTTGCAGGCGAAGTGACCGACGAGAAGCTACTTCTTGCGATGGTTGCAAATCAAATTTTAGAGGGCATTTATTTTTACAGCGGCTTTACGGCGATTTATGCACTGGCGCGTGCAGGCAAGATGCTAGGCAGCGCGCAGATGATCCGCTTTATCCAGCGCGACGAGATCACGCATCTGCTATTATTTCAAAACATGATAAATAGCGTTCGCACCGAGCGTCC
>CALISV010000173.1 GCA_938041615.1 uncultured Campylobacter sp.
TATCGGCAAAATAATTCATCGCCTCTTCACCGTGAGCCGCCGTAAATACTTGAAACTGTAAATTTTGCAATATTTTTTTTACGTCATTTCTAGTCTGCATTACGTCTTCTACTACCATGACCTTATACTGCTTGTTGTTTTTTAGCCTATCTATCATATGAAATATATAATTTACGTCACTCATATTTCCCTTATAGCCGTAGTCCGCGATGTCCTTGTCCATAAAAGTCTCTCTAGTCTTATCGTCCATACTACCCGTTAAAACTATAATCGGTAAGCCCTTAGACGCTACGAAATCGACCACTTCGCCATTTGGAGCATCGGGTAAATTTAAATCGAGCAAAGTTATAAAATAATCCTTAGCCTTCGTAAGAAACGCCTGAGCTTCGGCTAAGCTGTGAGCGATGTCCACTTGCATTTCGGTATTATCTTCCATCTTTTTAGCGATTAGCTTTGCTAAGGCTTTGTTGTCTTCTACTATTAAAATTTTACTTTTTTCCATAAATATCCATTTGAAAATTTTCGAGAATATACCATTACTTTTCTTTTTTCAACCTAAATTTTAAGCCAAACTTAAACAACCAAAAGCTGGCGAGCAAAATTTATCGCCTCGTCGGTTATACGTTCGCCACTTATCATTCTAGCCAGCTCGCTTACGCGCTCCTCGTTTTTTAGCTCCCTTACGTTCGAGGTTTCACCGCGCTTTTCTACTAGAAAATGCGAATCGGCCTTAGAGCTTAGCTGCGGCTGATGCGAGATAGCGAAAATTTGATAAAATTTGGCCAAATTTAGCAGCACGTTTGCGATACTCATCGCCTCTTTTCCGCTTAGATTCGCGTCTATTTCATCTAGGATTATGACGCCCTCGCCGCCTCCGGTGATCTTGCTTTCGCTCGCGATAAAAGCTAGCCTTAAGCGGTTTAGCTCGCCCGAGCTTAGATTTTTTAGCGCCGTCTCGTTTAGGCTCAAATTTACCTCGTCCCTGCCGGCTGCGTCAAGAGTTTTGCTATTTATCTTTAATGAAATCTCGCTCATATAAAGCTCTTTTAGAAACGAATTTATGAGCGACTCAAGCTCTTTTAAATTTGCTGCGCGAGCCTGACTTATTTTATCGGCCAGTGCATTTACCGCGGCTTCATTTTGCTTAAATTTACGCTCCAGCTCGCTTTTTTCAAAGCTTATATTTTCGTATCTTGCAAGCTCTGCCTTGCGCGTTTTTAGCGTCTGCAAAGCCTCCTCCTCGCCGCCGTAGCGACGCACGAGCGAGTTTATCGCCTCGATGCGGTCTAGCACGCCCTCGATATCCACGTCTTCTAGCTCGTCCATGTTTAAATTTTCGCGCGCTACTCGCAGCTCGTTCATCGCCTCTTCAAAAAAGTTGCTATCGATATCGCTGATGTTTAGCGCGTCTACTACGGATTGCTCGAAATTAAAAATTTGCTCCGCCCTATTCCACGCTTCTAAAATTTTATCCTTTTTGCTTAGGCGCTTTTTTAGCTCCATTAGCTCGTCAAATTCGCCGATTTTCGGGCTCACGCTTTCTATTTTATTGATTTCAAAGGAGGCAAATTCCTTTAGCTCCTCCACTCTTTTTTCTTCGTCGATTATTTTTTTTAGCTCGCGAGAAATTTGGCTAAATTCGTCAAATTTGAGCCTAAATTCGCTCAAAATTTCGTTAAATTTAGCATCTTTTTTCGCTTGCAAGCTATCTAGCAAATTTAAAAATCTATCGTTTTCAAATTCGTTTATTTCCTTTGCGGATAGGTATTTTACGTGCTCTTTGGCGATGCTGGCTAGATTTTTTTTAGAAACGGCTTGCGAGTTTATAAAGTACCGCGTCGTTTTATCGCGAAAAAGCTTAAAGGTATTTATCTCCTCGCTCTCTAAGCCAAATTCCTCAAGGTTAAATTTATGCGAGACGTCAGCCTCTATCAGCTTTGCTTCACTATCTTTTAGCCCTAAAACAGCCATTATCGAGCCCATCAGGACCGATTTGCCCGCGCCGCTAACGCCCGTAAATACGCTAAGTCCGCGTCCGAAATTTAACTCGACGTTTTCAAAACTCAAATTTTGCTTTATCAAAATCCGCTCAATCATTATAACCCCAATGCAGCTTTTCTTTTAAAATTTGAAAATAATCTCTCCCGACGTGGCGGATTAGCCGCGCCGTGCTCGCGCTTAGCGTCATGCTCACGCCCTCAAGCTCGCTCATCTTATACCTATCCTGCCCGTCAATAACCAGCACCGCTGCACTCGCTGTTTTAAATTTAATCTCAAATCCGCGCGGAAGCACGACCGGACGCTGCGTGAGCGAGTGCGAGCAAACGGGCGTAACCAAAAACACCTCGCTCAAAGGATAGGTTATCGCCCCGCCCGCGCTCATGTTGTATCCGGTAGAGCCAACCGGCGTAGAGACGATGACGCCGTCGCCAAAATACGCATTAAAGTGTTTTTCGTTCCAAAAAGCCTCCACGTGCGTCATGGAGCCAACCTTTTCGCCCACGATTACCGCGTCGTTAAATGCGATTTTGCGTAAAATTTCCCCGCTTTTTTTGTGCAAAAAAACGTCAAGCATAAAAGGGGTCTCGACCTCAAATTTGCCCTCGAAAAACTCGGCGAAAAATTTCTCGCATTCATTCATCGTGATATCGGTCAAAAATCCAAGCCTACCCGCGTGGATACCGAGTACGAAGGGTGAAATCTCGGCCGCGTTTCTACAAAGCGAGATGATCGTGCCGTCGCCTCCGAGCGAAATCAAAAAATCGCACTCCGTAGCCAGCTCGCAAACCTCAAATCCTTGTAAATTTGAGCCCTCTTTTAAATTTAAATGTTTAGCCGCCGCATTTTCAAATAAAATTTGAACGCCGTACCTAGCTAAAATCTCGCGCAAGATTCGCGCGTTTTTAACTAAATTTGCATTGATTTTTGCGACTAGGCCGACTTTTTTTACCTTAGCCGGAAGTAATAAATTCTCTTTTTTCATAGAGCGGATTTTATCACATTTTGTTTTAAAAAAGCTGGGAGCAAGCAAATTTCTAGTATAATGGGCGCGTTAAAAACAGCAAAAGGAGTGAAAATGCGTAGCCATTACTGCACTGATTTAAGCAGTGCCGACATAGGCAAAGAAGTTACGCTTTGCGGCTGGGTAAACACCTACCGCGACCACGGCGGCGTTATATTTTTGGACCTGCGCGATCGCACGGGACTGATCCAGATCGTCTGCGACCCTGCAGATAGCAAGAGCTCTCACGAGGCCGCGTCGCACGTTCGCGACGAGTACGTCCTAAGGATAAAAGGCAAGGTTCGCGCTCGCGGCGAAGGCCTAGTAAATCCGCGCCTAAAAACGGGCGAGATCGAAGTAGTCGCAAACGAAGTGATAGTAGAAAACCCGAGCGAGACGCTACCTTTCGTCATCGGCGACGAGAGCGTAAACGAGGACATCAGACTAAAATACAGATTTTTGGACCTTAGAAACGAGAAACTTCAAAATATCTTTAAAATGCGCTCAAAAGCGGCGATCGCAGCTAGAAACAGCCTAGATAAAATGGGCTTTATCGAGTTTGAAACGCCGATTTTAACGCGCGCTACGCCTGAGGGCGCAAGAGACTATCTAGTGCCTAGCCGCGTATATCCGGGCCAGTTTTATGCCCTGCCGCAAAGTCCGCAGCTTTTCAAACAGCTTTTGATGTGTTCTGGCTTTGATAAATACTTCCAGATCGCAAAATGTTTCCGCGACGAGGACTTGCGTGCGGATAGACAGCCGGAATTTACGCAGATAGACATCGAGATGAGCTTCATCGAGCAAGAAGACATCCTAAATATGGCCGAAAATATGCTAAAAGACGTATTTGCCGCATGCGGATACGATATACAAATCCCTTTCCGCCGCATGAGCTACAAAGAGGCGACCGAGTGCTACGGCAGCGATAAGCCGGACCTGCGCTACGATCTAAAGATGATCGACGTTATCGACATTTTCGCGCGCTCTAGCAATGAAATCTTTAGCAAAATCGCAACCGAACCTAAGAAAAACCGCGTCAAAGCGCTAAAAGTGCCAAACGGCGA
The DNA here is from genome assembly GCA_938041615.1 of uncultured Campylobacter sp. Classification (GTDB taxonomy): domain Bacteria; phylum Campylobacterota; class Campylobacteria; order Campylobacterales; family Campylobacteraceae; genus Campylobacter_A. Next base: position 4,066 of record CALISV010000173.1, read on the forward strand.
TAATATCTTTAGTAAACGCGAGATGAATAGATTTGAGGAATTTGTCCGCAAATTCGGCGCTCAAGGCCTTGGCTACTTCCAGATGAAAGAGGACGGGCTAAAAGGACCGCTTTGCAAATTTTTCGAGCAAAGCGACCTTGACGAGATCGTCGCTCGCTGCGAGCTAAAAGTCGGCGACGTCGTATTTTTCGGCGCCGGCAAGAAAAAAGTCGTGCTTGATTATATGGGACGATTTAGGATTTTCCTCGCCGAGCAAATGGGCATCATCGACCAAAACAAAATGGAGTTTTTGTGGGTGCTTGACTTCCCGATGTTTGAGCAAAACGACGACGGTAGCTACTCAGCCATGCACCATCCGTTTACCATGCCTAAAAATATCGACGAGCCAGATCTCGAGGACATCCTATCGGTCGCTCACGACGTCGTGCTTAACGGCTATGAGCTTGGCGGCGGTAGCGTGAGGATACACAAAAACGACGTTCAGCAAAAGGTATTTAAGCTGCTTGGTATCGACGAGGTCGAGCAACGCGAGAAAT
>CALISV010000174.1 GCA_938041615.1 uncultured Campylobacter sp.
CCGATTACGCCGCCAATTAGTAGCGGTATATTAAAGAATATAAAAGTCGGCACGCACGTATCGTAAATATGATTGTGCTGGCCATCGGCGTTTAGACCGCTCGTAGGCCCTAGCGTGCTGTCGCTAGCGGGACTGCCTGCATCGCCCAGAGCCGCCGCGATACCAACTAGCAAGATAATGGCCGCCGGAGAAAATCCCAGCGATAGCGAAAACGGCACGTAGATCGCCGCGATGATCGGTATCGTGCCAAAGCTCGTGCCGATACCCATAGTAACGAGCAGGCCGATAGCTAGCATCAGGATCGCGCCGCCTATTTTGCCGCCGGCGACTGCGCTAGCAAAGCTCACTAGCTGCTCGATGCCGCCGCTCTCGCGCAAAACCGAGCCAAAGCCCGCGGCAACGAGCATGATAAATGCGATAAAGCCCATCATCGCTAGGCCGCTGTCCATGATTTTGTCGATTTTTCGGTACTCGATACCGCCAAAAACCACCATAACTAGTAGTCCTAAAAGCGCGCCAAGCGGCATACTCTGGGTATAAATTTGCACTCCAAACGCCGCAACCGCGCCGCCTAGAACCGCCCACTCTTTTTTCGTCATTTTTAGGCTTGCGGCCAACTGCGCCTCTTGCTCTTCGCTCGCTTCAAATTTGGTGTGAGCGTAGTCACGTCTTTTGCGGTAAAAGACGAAAACGGCTAAAAACAAGCCCACTAGCATAGAAAGGCCGCCGATCCACATCACGCTTGAGATCTCGCTCATCTGCACCTCTACGCCGTTGTTTGCGAGCTCTTTTTTGATGATGCCGTGAAAGATAAGGCCAAAACCTACGCTAAGGCTCACGTATGGCGCCTTTAGTCCGAAAGTTAGCGCGCACGCGACGGCTCGGCGGTCGATGCCCAGGCGGTTCATTAGCGGCAAAAGCGGCGGAATGAGAATCGGGATGAAAGCGATGTGAACCGGGATTAAATTTTGCGAAAAGCACGCGATGGAGGCTATTATCAGAGCAAAATAGGTGCTAGTTTTCGCTAGAGCCTTGCTAACGGCGTTTATGAGGATCGCGGTTAGGTTCGTGTTGGCTATCGCCGCTGCGAGAGCGCCGAGCAGGATGTAGCTGAGCGAGGTTTCTAGGTTGCCCTTCATGCCCGTTATCAGCGTCGATGTGGTGGCCGTTAGCGCGTCGAAAAACGCCCCTACACCGGCAAATCCGCCGTGATAGATGAGACCCGCGACTAGGGCGGAGACGAGGATGGAAAGCAGGATGTTAAACCTTAACAAACAAAGCGCGGTCATCACGAGGATGCTGATCACGACGGGGTTGGTTAGCATTATTTTCCTTTTTGTAAATCAAATTCGTAAATCAAATTTCGCCGCCGGTCAAATTTGACGACTAGCGGCGAACGGGCGTCAAATTTATCTAACGCGGATGCCTACTTGCGGGCGAGGCGAATAGTAATAATCGTCGCGTCTATCGCGGTATCCGTCATCGTATCCGTCGTCATAGCCTCTCTCGTAGCTTCGGTCGTCCGATTTGCTAGTGCCGCCTTTTTTTATGTTATTGTTTTTTATGTATTGATCGACTAGTTTGTCGCGGTAGTCTCTGCCTCGGTCGGTTTTTCTGTATCCGCTATATGGAGGATCCATATAGATCACTACGTCGTCGTTGTACCTATCGCGATGGCGGCGTTTTTTGTATTTGTAGCTGTTATCCGGGATGACTATTAAAGATTCGTTTGAATAACTGTCGTAAGCGTTTGAAAAACTTAAACAAAGTGCCGCAAAAAGAGCGATTAAAACAAGTTTTTTCATGTCAAATCCTTTCTGGTTATTTCTAAATCATTTTATAACATCAAATTTAAAATAAAGTAAATTTTTAGCGCAAATATATTACAATTTTGTAAATTTCCCCAAGGAGTTATTAATGAAAAAATCGCTTTTTAGCGCATCGAAGATCACGGTTTTGGCTCTGCCTTTTCTTTTGACGGGTTGTATGTCGTCGATGAGCATGGGCTCACCTGGCGCTAAAACGGCCGCTACGGGCGCAGCTGCGGGTACAAACGTCCAAAATGCAAACCCCGGACTAACTAGATGCACCGAGTCTATGGGTACGCTTACGATTTACGAGGATAGAAACAGCGACTGGTACTCTGTCGTAACTAAGCAGTATAAGCTAACATCTACCGTTCCGGTTCTTAGACTCCTAGCTCAGCAGTCAAACTGCTTCGTCGTCGTCGAGCGCAGCAAGGCATTTAACCAAATGCTAGAAGAGCGCGCGCTGATGGAGTCGGGCGAGCTTAGAAAGAACTCAAATTTCAAAAAAGGTCAGATGGTCGCTGCGGACTATACCTTGACTCCTACGATAACCTTTAGCGAGAGCAACACTAGCGGCCTAGGCGGCGTTGTGGGCGCGCTATTTGGTTCGGTCGCAGGTTCGGTCGCAGGTAGTTTTAGCACGAGCGACGTGAGCACGATGCTAACTCTCATCGAAAACCGCTCCGGCGTACAGTTAGCAGCAGCC
>CALISV010000175.1 GCA_938041615.1 uncultured Campylobacter sp.
TTTTTATATAATCGCACCGAATTTATACGAATTTGTCTTATTGTGGGGCTAGGGCGAGATTTGTAAATTTTAAAGCCGAATTTAAAATACAAAACTTTAGGGTGCGGTATTTTTAGATGATTTTTGCGGCTGTGCGGTAAATTTTTGGCGTAGATAGAACATATAGTTCATCGAGCCGAAAATTTACAAGCTCCGCAAAAAGCGCTAAAAAGACAAGCCCTCGCAATAGGAAAGAAAAATGAAAATACTAATGGCCATGAGCGGCGGCGTCGACTCCACCATGAGCGCCAAAATGCTGCTAGAAGCGGGTCACGAGGTCGTGGGCTGCTATATGAAACTGCACAAAAAACCCGGCTACCACGAGCAAAATATCGGCAAAGTCGCCCGCGCGTGCGAGTATCTGGGTATAAGCTACCACGTGCTCGATCTGCAAGACGAGTTTGACAGATACGTCTACACGCCATTTGTCGGCGCTTACAAAGAGGGCCGCACGCCAAATCCCTGCGCGCTTTGCAACCGCTTTATCAAATTTGGCGAACTGCTAAAATTTGCCAAAAGTCTCGGCTGTGAAAAGCTCGCCACGGGCCACTACATCCGCGTGCAAGACGGCATGATCAGAGTCGCGGCCGATCCTAGCAAGGATCAGAGCTACTTCGTCGCGCAGGTGCCAAAAGAGATAATCGCCGATATGATTTTCCCGCTCGGGGATAAGTTTAAAAAAGATATAAAAGAGCTGGCAAAATCTTTACCTAGCTTTCGCGAATACGGCGAGCAGGCCGAGAGCAGCGAGATTTGCTTCGTCGAGGACACCTATATCGAGGTGCTAAACAAGCACTACGAGACCGACCTGCCCGGCGACGTGGTCGATAGCGCCGGCAGGGTGATCGGGCGGCACAACGGCTACATGCACTACACGATCGGCAAGAGGCGCGGATTTGAGGTGTTTGGGGCGCACGAGCCGCATTTCGTGCTCTCTATCGACGCTCAAAATAACCGCATCGTCGTGGGCCCAAAAGAGGAACTTGAGCGCGGCAAGATCGCAGTAAATAGCCTAAATTTATTCGTGGACGAGAGCGAGTTTGACTGCGACGTCAAGGTTCGCTACCGCAGCATCGGGCTAAACGCGCACGTAAGGGTGCTAGAGGGCGGCACCGCCGAGGTCGAGCTAAAGCAGAGCGCGTTTGGCGTGGCTAGCGGACAGCTGGCGGTATTTTACAGAGGCGAGCTGGTTATCGGCAGCGGATTTATACTGTAAGTTTTATCTTAAATTTGATTGCTTCGGGCGGTCAAATTTGTCAAATTTAGATCGGCGTTTGCGGACAAAAGCTGGTCAAATTTGCCTGCGCTTGATCAAATTTAATTTACCGTCCGCCGCGCGAAATCCTCAAATTTTCTTTATTTTATATCCTGCCTCCATACCTCAATTTTAGCCTAAAACCGCTAAAATATACAAAAATAATTAAAGGATGCAAGATGAATCCAAAAGAGATCGCCGAGGAGCTCATCGTAAAAATGATCAACGCCGCCGATCGCAAGCAAACCCAGCGCGTGCGCGAGTGCTTCGCCGACGTCGTCTTCGTCGATCACTCGAGCCTAAACGGCATGCGCGGCGCGCTCGTTAGCGCGGACGAGTTCGTGACGTCGTGGCAGCAGCTGCTCGAGGACGCGCAGACCTACACTTCGCTTAGCAACTTTGAGCTATTGCCCGCGCAGGAGGGCATCAGCGCCGAGTGCCACGCGCACATGGTTTACACGGCGACGGGCGTTGAGCCGTGGGAGATATTCGGCCGTCAGATTTTTGAGATATTTAGGGTTTCTGGCGAGTACAAGATCACTTCGTTTCAGTTCGCCGCCGCCGTGCAAAGAGGCAACAAAAACTTCCTAAAAGAGCTGCAAGCGCGTAAAAAACGCTCGAAGCTCGGTCAAATTTACGATAAATTTAGCGGGAAAAAGTGAAATTTGATTTATGCGCGCGAGGCTTTGAACTGTAAATTTACGTCTAAATTTATCGGCAAAACCCGCACCGCAAAAATGCTAATTTAATTGCAAAAGCCGCAGCCCGTCAAATTTGCCCTCACTTAAAAATATCAAGGTTTAAATTTAACTCGTCTATGATAGATAAAAAATCTGAAATTTCCTTTTTTATCTGATTTACGTCATAAAGGCTAGGCGGTAGCGAAAAGATAGTTGTTTCAAATTTATTTTCCGCTCCGTTTAAAAATAGGTAAAATTTATCGTCCATAAACGTCGCGCTCACGCCCATCTCTGCGGTGTATTTTATCTTTAACTCTCTCAAGCGCTTCATAAACGCAGGCGTCAAAAGATATCTTACTTCGACCTTGTTGTCTGTAAAAACTCTAAATTCATCGTTAAACAAAGTATCGTCCATCTGTTCTTTTTCGCCTAAAAATTTAGTATTTAGCGTACGACTCGCGACTATCGTTTGACCGTTAAATTTCTTGTAAAACTCACAGACCAAGACCGAACCGCTAAAAGGTTGTGTGTATTTCATTGCTTCCCACATAAAACTATCGCTCGGAAAGTGAAAGCCTATCGTAGCTTATGGTATCCATGACTTCGTGAGATTAAATTTGATATCGTTTGGAGATAAATTTATGTCGTAAAGGTGCGGGTCTTGGCGAGTAAGCAAATAAATTTAAAGAAAAATCGGTCAAATTTGACCGAAAATAAAAGAAATTAAGCCGAATCAAATCGGCTTAAATTTTGTGCTTAAATTTGAGTTTAGCGTAGATATTTGACGTTAGCTTTGGCGCGGAGTTTGTTGAAGTATTCGCCGATGACGCGGTCTTGCTCGAGTTTATAAAGCGCGTTCATCGCTTCGTCTCTGACCTCGTCAAATTCAGGCATCGTTTGCCCCTTTTTAGACGCTACGTAAAACATCTCAAAGCCCTCGGGAGTCTGGAAAATTTGCGTGAAAGTGCCGTCCGGGGTCTGCTGAAATATCGTTCGTAGTTGAGGCGGGATCTGCTCGCTTTTTAGATCTAGCACGTCCATGTGCACGCTGTGGTTGGTATTCATCGGGGAGCTGTGTCTAGCAGCCTCTAAAAGCTGCATCGAAGGTGCCACGTATCTAGTCACGCTCACGTCGGTAAAGTGCGCGAAAAGGTCGCGATTTTGCTCGAAATACGCTCTCGCGGCGTTTTCTGAAATGTTGATTTTAGCATCGGCAAATATGCTTTGATATAGCTTTTCTTGTTTTATGCTTTTTGCCACGTCGTCTTTAAACTGCGCGTAGTCTCCACCCTTTGATAGCACGGCCGAGCGCAGATCTGAGGCGCTCATACCGCTCTCGCTTGCGATCTTTTGCAGCCTTTGATTTAGCTCGTAGTCGCTGGCTTCGATTTTTAGGTTTTTGATCTGCGCGGTTTCGAGCCTATCGCGGATCAGTAAATTTAGCGCGTTGGCTTCGCTTGTTTGCAGCTGCGCGGCGGCTTTGCGCACTTCGTTTACGGTGATGGGTTCGTTTTCGATGATGACGGCTATGCCGTTTGAGATCTGGCTCGCGTTAGCCATACAAAAACTGAGAAAAAACGCGGCGAATGAGATCTTTTTTAACATATAAAACCTTTGTTTAAGTCTAAAGTAAATATAATTTGAGCATTATAACATTTTAAATTTAAGCGCAAGCTATAAAGGTAAAATTTAATGCAAAATTCACAAATAGTAACTAGATTTGCCCCCTCTCCGACCGGATATCTGCACATCGGCGGGCTTAGGACGGCGCTTTATAACTACTTATACGCTAGAGCAAACGGCGGCAAATTTCTGCTGCGTATCGAAGATACCGACCTAAAACGAAACTCCGAAGAAGCCACGCAAGCGATAAAAGAGGCCTTTGCCTGGTGCGGGCTGGATCACGACGGCGAGGTGACGTATCAGTCGCGTAGATTTGACGTATATAAAGAGTACGTACAAAAGCTGCTAGCCGAGGGCAAAGCCTATAAATGCTACATGAGCAAAGACGAGCTAGACGCTCTGCGCGCCGAGCAAGAAGCGCGAAAAGAGAGGCCCAAATACGACAATCGCTACCGCGAATTTACAGGCACTCCGCCTGCGGGAGTGGAGCCCGTCATACGCATCAAAGCGCCTCTAAGCGGCGAGATCGTGATCGACGACGGCATCAAAGGCGAGGTCAAATTTAGAGTCGAGGATATCCTGGATGATTTTATCATCGCGCGCTCTGACGGGACGCCGACCTATAACTTCACGGTTGTGATAGATGACGCTTTAATGGGCGTAACCGACGTCATCCGCGGCGACGATCATCTATCAAATACCCCGAAGCAAATCGTGCTATACGATGCGCTTGGTTTTAAAGCGCCGAAATTTTATCACGTCGCGATGATAAACGGCGAGGACGGTAGCAAACTGAGCAAACGCCACGGCGCGACCGACGTGATGGAGTATAAGCGCATGGGTTATCTGCCTGAGGCTCTTTTAAATTTCCTCGTGCGCCTAGGCTGGAGCCACGGAAACGACGAAATTTTCGGCATGGACGATATGCTAAAGTATTTCGATCCGCACGATATAAACAAAAGCTCAAGCACCTATAACGCAAGCAAGCTAGAGTGGCTAAACGCCCACTACATCAAGACTCTGCCGTACGAGAGGCTAGCAAAAGAGATGCTTGAATTTGACATAGATTTTAAAGCGATGCCAAAGGGCGAGGTGCTGTTAAATTCATTGCGCGAACGCTCAAGAACGCTAGTTGAGATGAGCCAAAGCGCAAGGACGATCATAAACGCTCCAAGCACATACGACGAGAAAGCGTACGCTAAATTTATCACGCCCGAAAGCAAGGAAAATTTGGCTAAATTTGCCGAAATTTTAGGCGAAAATTTAGACGCCAAAGGCTACGAGGAGATGACGGCTAAATTTTTAGAAGCAAACGGCTTAAAGCTAAAAGACCTAGCCCAGGCGCTTCGCGTCGCGCTAACGGGAAATAGCGTAAGCCCGGGGATATTTGAGGTGCTTGAGGTTTTGGGCGCGGACGAGACGAAAAAACGAATAAAAAATATTTTAAAGGAGAATAAATGACACACGTAACTAACGAAGAGGCGCTCGCGTATCACGAGGGCGGCAAGATAGAGATAAAAGTAAAAACCCCATGCGCGACGGCTAGAGACCTATCTATGGCGTACACGCCGGGCGTTGCGGTACCTTGTAAAGAGATCGAGGCCGACAACGAACTAGCCTACAAATACACAAACAAAGCAAATTTAGTAGCCGTCATCACCGACGGTACGGCCGTGCTCGGCCTAGGCGACATCGGCGCGGTAGCGGGCAAACCCGTGATGGAAGGCAAGGCGGTTTTGTTTAAAAAATTTGCAAACGTAGATGCCTTTGATATCGAGCTAGACGAGCACAATCCAGATAAGATCGTAGAGATCTGCAAGGCTCTAGCCCCAACTTTCGGCGGTATAAATTTAGAAGATATCCGCGCTCCAAAGTGCTTTGAGATCGAGCGCAAACTACAAGAAGCCGTCGATATCCCGGTCATGCACGACGATCAGCACGGTACGGCGATGATAACAAGCGCGGGTATAATAAACGCGATGGAGATTTCGGGCAAAGATATCTCAAAAATCAAAATCGTAGTTAGCGGCGCGGGCGCGGCTGGTATCGCATGCGCGAAGATGTACAAGGCTCTGGGCGCAAAACACATCGTGATGGTAGATAGCAAA
>CALISV010000176.1 GCA_938041615.1 uncultured Campylobacter sp.
GAAAAAACGGCATGAGATACCCCGATGCCGCGCTAGGTAACGGCCCGATAGATAAAAATCAACCCGTAAAAGACGGCAAGCGAAACTACGATAAAAACGATAACGGCGTATTTAAAAAAGGCGAAGCCTTTAATACGGACGGTAGCTGGATAAGAGGTGTAAACGACGCCCACGGCACTCACGTGGGCGGCACGATGGCGGCTAGTAGAGACGGTAGCGGCATGCACGGCGTGGCGTTTGGCGCACAACTATACTCCGCAAATACCGGCGGCAATGACAACATGACGTACGGGCCAAATCAAGACTACAACTATTTCTTAAAAGGCTACAGCGCTTTAGCCGACGCAGGTGCGAAAGTGATAAACAACAGCTGGGGTTCTAATAGGCGCGTAAATTCGTCCTTTGCGGGTGCACTCGGATATAAGCCTACTTACGACTGGAGGGCCGTACCCGAATACGACGTGGAATTTTACGACGTGACGGTAGCCAATCAAACTACCGCGGCAAAAGACCATATAAATTTAAAAGATATGAACGAGGCTAAAAAGGCTTATTATCAGTTCGTAACTAGCGGCGAAAAAAGCTTCTTGGACGCGGCTTACGAAGTAGCGGTAAAAAGAGGGGTTATCCAGGTATTTACGGCTGGAAATAGGAGCCTAATGGCCGAATCTTTCACTCGCGCGGCATTGCCTTATTTTAGACCGGACGCTGAGGACTACTGGATCAATGTCACGGGTCAAACCGGCGCGGATGGCTATCCTAATGATTCTAACGAATACATAAGAGGACATAAGGCGTCCTCGGATATTCAGGAATTTAACCTTGCCGGACACTCGAAGTGGTGGACGATCGCCGCACCGGCCGAAGAGATTTATTCCGCGTACGTCGAGCTTACCGACAATGCGACATACGGCAAAGCTATTTATAAATCATCGGGCGGTACTTCTATGGCCGCTCCTCACGTTAGCGGAGCCTTGGGCGTCATAATGCAGCGCTATCCGTACATGAGTATGCCTCAGATTAGAGAAACTATGCTAACTACGGCCAGACAAAGGACGCTAAGAGCCGGTCACGGTGCAGGCGGCATGCTAGAGCGTTGGGGTAGCGACGGAGAGGGCGTACCTAGTAACGTCTGGGGCTGGGGCATACTCGACCTCGGTAAAGCGATGTTCGGTCCTGGGCAGTTCTTAGGAAACTTCGACGTCACGATGAATCAAAACGATATCTGGACAAATAACATCTCAGACGTCGCCATCAAATTTAGAAAAACCGAGGACGATAGCGACGCTGCGGCTTGGGCGGCTAGAAAAGCGGCTCTTAATGCCAAGTCAAATTTGAGCGCAGAAGAAAAAGCCGAGATGACCTTTGAAGCTGCGAGAGAGCAGGCTAGAGCTGCAAGAGCGGCGGAGGGCTATGAGGGCTCGCTAACTAAAAGGGGAGACGGCGCTTTGACTCTTGTCGGAGATAATAGCTTTACCGGAGCGGTAAATATATACGGCGGTAAAATCTCTGCCCTAAATCAATCAATCTCTTCTTCAAGAAGCATAAACGTCCACAAAGGCGGCGAGTTTGAGGTTTTAAATGCTCTTACTTACCAAACTCCAAGCGCGGGCGGTTTCGTGAGTACGACCAAGGCAAGCGACGCTACGCAAGTTAACGCCGTTATAAACGCGGGCGGCGCATTTATAGTTAACGACGGCGCCCATAATCTAAATTTAACATTTAAAGAGGGCTCTTTATTGAAGGCTGCGATGTTATCAAGCGCCGAGCTTGCAAATTTGGCCGCAAATCCGACTCTAAAGAAAACCATAAATGCAAGCGGAAACTTCGCGGGCGTAAATTTAGCTAACGTCGAGGATAGCTATGCGTTCTTTAAAACCACTAAAGAAACTGTTAGCGGCTCAAATTTGGCTCTTTCTTTACAAAAAGGCAAAAGCATGGAGGAGGTAGCCTCTACTAGCGCCGAGAAGTCGTTTGCTAGATTGGTCGAGGCAAATCCTAGCAGCGCTATTTATTCGTCCATGCTAGGAGCCACTCATAGCGTAGCGGCGGCATACTTCGGCGCGTTTTCAAACGATCTAGACTTTAAAGCGCAAAACAACTCCGCCGTAGACTCGTTTATGCTAGCAAATTCTGTTAAAAACAAAAACGGAGCTAAAAGAGCCGATATCGACACGGGAGTTGAGCTTTGGTTGCTTAGCAGCGCTAGCAGAGTTACTTCTGACAATAACGCCGGCGGCAGACTGGGCACGAATGCATTTACAAATCTAGTAGGCGTTGATTTTCTAGTGGGAGATAGCTCGAAAGCGGGCGTATTCGTAGGCCTTGGCAAAACAAACCACAAGCTAGGTGATAGCAAAGCGGTAAAAAGCAAAGACGCGCATGCGGGTATCTACGGCGATATAGGACTTGATCCTATCAAAATCAGCCTAGGCGCTATCTACTCGAAATTTGATCAAGAAAAAAGAGTCGTTAACTCATACACTCCTTTGGCTTATGAGTATAAAGACGCCGATGCGTCCGCTATCAGCGCATTTGCCCAGATCGCCTATACGGGGCTAAGCTATGAAAACGGCTTTAGTCTGGAGCCTTATGCGGGACTAACCTATGTCCGCTTTAAAAACGACGACGTAGCAAATTCTTTAGTGCAGATCAGAAACGAGGATAGAGATTTGCAAGTCGCAAGCGTGGGCGTAAAACCTAGTATCGCATTTACCATGGACGGCGTAGGCCTAGTGGCAAAAGCCGATGTAGCCTACAACCGCTTCCTAGGCGATAAAACTCCGAGCGCTCATATGAACGTAACGGGTCTTGGCGCAACTAAACTAGAGGGTGAAAAGCTAAAAGATCTAGCCACTACCGAGCTTGGTATCGAGGCTGCATTTACCAGAAACTTTAGAGTCGGCCTTAGCTATGTTGGAGCATACGGCAGCAACGTAAAATCAAACGGCGTAAACGCCAAATTTAGTTGGGCGTTTTAATCTTTTGGATTAAAAGCTTAAATTTGCCTAGAGCGAGCTAAATTTACTTAGCTCGCTACGGGTTTAAATTTGACTTTGTAAATTTGCCGCATTTTGGAGATAGAAATTTGTCTCGAAAATGCGGCTTAGGAAATTAAGCGTATAGATACGACTTACGCCGCTGCTTGTAAGATCTCTTAACGTCTACTTCGCTATTTTAGTAATTGCGTCTTAAAAAACTACAAATGCGGTTTGGTAAAGCAAGAGAAGTCGTGATTAGCGTCCCGTTAATCAGCAAGAAACCGACCGCGGATCTAACGCTAGTAGCCTTTTTCATTTAGCCTTCTGTAATCACCACATCCCAACTTAAGTCCTAAATCACAAGCCTTACCAAAACATTGCTTTGCAGTGGGAAAATCTTGTTTTACACCTTGACCGTTTGCATATAAAAACCCTAAGTTATAACAA
>CALISV010000177.1 GCA_938041615.1 uncultured Campylobacter sp.
CGCAAAGGTCTTTAAAATTTCGGCCGAGCCGGGATAGTTTTCCACTTTTAAGTAGTTGTTGTCGCGCTGATAAACCAGCGGGATAAAGGCATTAAATCCGCCCGTTTTATCCTGCAAATCGCGAATCCTTAGTATATGATCGATGCGGTTTTGCCTGCTTTCTACGTGGCCAAACAGCATCGTAGCGTTACTTTCTCTGCCTTTTTCGTGCCAAAGGCGGTGGATTTTGAGCCAGTTTTCGGAGCTCACCTTGCCTTTGCAGATTTTACGCCTGACCTCCTCGTCAAAGATCTCCGCTCCGCCGCCTGGCATCGAGTCTACGCCGTATTCGAGCATCTTTTCTACGACTTCTTCGTAGCTAAGGCCGTGTTTTCGCGAGAGGAAATCCACCTCCGCCGCAGTTAGAGCTTTGACGTGGATTTGCGGGTATTTTTCCTTTATTTTCTTAAAAATTTCCAAATACCACTGCCACGAAGTTTCGGGGTTGTGCGCAGAGACGATATGTATCTCTTTTGCGCCGCCGGTGACGCTTTTTTCGACGATTTTTAGTATTTCCTCGTGGCTCATCGTGTATGGGTTTGGATTTTTGCGGTTTGCCGAAAATGCGCAAAATTTACACACGTCCGCGCAGATATTAGTCGGGTTTATGTGGCGATTTACGTTAAAAAATACCTTTTTGCCGTGCAGTTTTCGCCGTTTGGCGTTTGCGAATTTACCCAGCGTAAAAAGGTCTAGGTCATACAAGCCTGCGCATTCGTCCGCGTCCAGACGTTCACCGCTTTGGAGTTTTTCTATTAAATTTGTCAAATTTTATTCCGAAAATAGATATTAAACGGCGATTATATGTTAAAAAAGCTTTGTTTTTGCAAAATTTTAGTATCATCGGATAAAATTTACACAAAAAGACGGCGGTAAAAAAGTGGCTTTAAAAGGAAATTTAAGCGGCGTTTTAGGAGGCGCAAATTTGGCCTCGCAGCTAAAAAAGCTTCAAGGCAAGGGCTTTGCAAATTTCATCGCAAAGCAAAGCGACGAGCTCATAAAAGCTCTATGCACTCGGGTTTTGGACGAGATTTTCGCGGACTTTAACCCGGACGTCGATTTTATCCCGTTTTGCGTCATCGCTACCGAAAAATACGCCGACAACCTCATCTCCACAAGTTCGGTTTTAGAGATTTTACTCGTCTTTAAAGAAAACGCGGGCTTTAACGTCAAATTTATCCTAAAAAAGCTAGTCGCCGCGCTGGAGGGCTCAAATTTAAAGCTAAATATTAAAATTTGCGAGCTGGACGAGATTTTTAAGTCTCACAAAAACGACCACAAAGCAAAGGCCGCGTTTAGCCGTATCCGCTACATCTGCGGCTCGCGTACGCTCTACAAAGCCGTGCGCTCACAGATTTATAAAACTCGCGAGTTTAACGCGCAAGAAAATCTCAAATTTTACGCCAAAAATCTAGGCGCCTTTAACGATATCCCAAACATAAAGCAAGAGCCCGATCTAAAAAACGACCTTGGCGGCACGAACGACATCTACTACCTAAACTGCGCTCTAAACGGCTTTGAAAACGAGATCAGCATGCGCTCGCAGGCTCTAAAATTTATCGACGAAAAGGAGCTTAGCGCGCTAAATTTGGCGACTGATTTTATCCTTTGCGTAAAATCGGCGCAAAATTTAACCTCCGACTCCGACGTTTTCGATCCCGCCAAGCTAAACGAGATCACCGCGCTCATGCAAACCAAGTCCAAAAAAACGCAAGAAAACAGCAGCGTCATCTCGCAAAAGCTCTTTTCCTGCATGCACTCGGTCGCGGTTTTCTCGCGCTACCTGGTTTCTAGCTTTTATAGGAGCAAATTTACAAGCGAGGCGAAATTTAGCGAGCTACGAGCCGCGCGGCTAAAAAACGGATTTTATAGGTTTGAAAATACGATTTACGTCCCGCTACACGTCCGCGCTAGGCCGCTAAATGCAGTGCTAAAGCAGCTTTTGGCTCTTGGCGATGCGGAGTATAAATTTGACGTCGGAACGATCTTTTACCTAAAACGCGCGCAAATCAGCAAAGAGGACGCCGAGGATTCGCTCGCGCTTTTTAGAAAAATTTTGATGCGAAACCACGCTCACTGCATCATCAAAGCGCTTTTGGACGCGGAGATTTTGCCCGTTTTGGTTAAGCCGCTCGAACACGCCGTAAATTTGGCCGAATTTGACGGCTATCATAAATTTAGCGTCGGCGAGCACTGCGTTTTAAGCGTCAAATTTGCCGAAAATATCAAAGATAAATTCGTAAAATCGCTCTACGACGAGCTTTGTATCGAGGGACGCACACTGCTAAAGCTAGCCTTGCTGCTGCATGACGCGGGCAAGGGGCTAGGCGGCGATCACTCGGTCGTGGGCTCAAATATCTTTCGCGCCTACGCCGCAAAGCTAAATTTGAGCGCAAAAGCCGTAAATATCGGCGTTACGCTCGTACGCTACCACACGCTGATGAACGACGTGGCAAACCGCGAGGACATCTACGATCAGCGAACGATTTTTAGCTTTATCTCAAAGCTTGGCGATCCGCAAACCCTAAAACTCGCCTACATCGTCGCCTACTGCGTAATAAACGCGACGGATGAAAAGCTCTATACGCCCTATTTGGCGCGGCTTTTGCGCGAGCTTTACGGCATTTGTCTGCAAAGCTTCGAGGATGAAAACCTACTTGACGAAGCCGCAAGACGCGTAAAAAAGGAGCTTAGCATCAGGCGAAACGCCAAATTTGCCGCTTTAAGCGAAAATTTGAAAGAAAAAATCTTCGCCATACGCTCAAATTTGCTCTTTGCCAAATACCAACCAGCAGATATCATCGCTATCGCTCAAGTCGCGCAAAGTGCGGATAAACTAAGCGTGCAGGTACAAAATCACCAAAGCCTAAGCATCGAAATTTACGCGCAAAACTATCCAAATTTAGCCGTTTTGCTCTCGTCTTTGGCGCACCTTGATCTTGGATTTATGGAGATTTTCGAGCTGTTTGACGGTAAATTTTACGTCAAGCTGGAGTTTAACAAAAACGTAAAATCAAGCGAGCTAGAAACCCTAAAAAACCTCATCGAAATCTCGCTAAAAAGCGGCGCCTCGGCGCAGATAAATCGCCCGACAATACTAAAAGGCGAGCTAAATTTTGACCCAAACCACTCGCAAGAGTACGCGAAGCTTGGCATAAACGCGAAAGATCAGCGCGGGCTGATGGCTTACGTATTGGGAGTTTTTAAGGAATTTGATGTAAAAATAGCCAACGCTAGAATCCAAACCGTAAAAAACAGGACGCGAAATTTGCTGCTTATCGAAAAGCGCGAGGGCGTGGATTTGGGCGAAATTTTAAAATTATTAGAAAGCGAGTAAACATGTGCGGAATCGTCGGTTACGTCGGCAACAGAGAAAAAAGGGAGTTAATTTTAAACGGATTAAAAGAGCTTGAGTACCGCGGCTACGATAGCGCAGGCATGGCGGTGATGAGCCTAGGGGGCGGTTGCGATAAATGCGCGCAAGAGATCGCCTTTTTCAAAGCCATCGGCAAGCTTGAAAATTTAGCCAAAAAATCAGAGGGCTTTAGCTCTAGCGGCGAAGGCGTCGCGATCGGACACACGCGCTGGGCTACGCACGGAAAGCCTACCGAGATCAACGCTCACCCGCACCTGGGCGAGCACTCGTTCGTCGTTCATAACGGCATCATCGAAAACTACAAAGAGCTAAAAGAGGAGCTTGAGGCAAAGGGCGTTAGCTTCCTTAGCCAAACCGACACCGAGGTCATCGTGCATCTTTTTGAGGAAAATTTAAAAACTATCGGCGAGCCGTTTAAAGCGTACGAAGCCACGGTCGCGCGCCTACACGGTGCATACGCGACGCTGCTTATTACCAAAACGGCTCCGGGCAAAATTTTCTTCGCCAAGGACGCCGCGCCGCTAGCTATCGGCAAAAGCGAGGAGAAAGAGGTATTTTTCGCATCCTCCGACGCCCCGCTAATCGGCCTAGCCAAAGAGGTGTGCTATCTGGACGACAAAAGCTACGGTTTTGTAAGCCTAAACGAGATCGCTGTTTTTAAAGACGCAAAAAGACTAAGCCCGAGTTTCGCCGCGCTGCCTGCGGATAAAAGCTACGCGCAAAAAGAGGGCTACCGCTTTTTCATGGAAAAAGAGATCTATGAGCAAAGCGCAGTCGTAAGCGAAACGCTAATGGGACGCGTCAAAGAGGATGCCGTCGGGCTTGAAAATTTGACAGACGAGTATCTACGAAATATCGACAATATCGTGATCTGCGCGTGCGGCACGAGCTACCACGCGGCCCTTACGGCTAGCTACCTTTTCGAGCGTCTAGCAGACACTAGAGCCAAGGTCGAGATCGCGAGCGAATTTCGCTATAGACGCCCGAAACTAAACAAAAACGCTCTTTTTATCGTCATCTCGCAAAGCGGCGAAACCGCCGACACTCTAGAAGCGCTAAAAATCGCCAAGCAAGCAGGACTAAAAACGCTAGCCATCTGCAACGTCGATAACTCCTCGATCGTGCGCCTAGCGGACGACACCCTGCTAACTCGCGCGGGTATCGAAAAGGGCGTAGCCAGCACCAAAGCCTTCGCGACGCAAGTCGTGACGCTATGGATGCTAGCGCTGCAAATCGCGCAGGCTAAAGCCTCTATAAGCAAAGAAGAGCTAAAAAGCGAGATCGCGGCGCTCCTGCACGTTCCGCAAATTTTAAATATCAGCAAAGAGCCGCAAGAGCGCATCCGCCGCCTAGCCAAGCACTATTTGCACGGCCACGGCTTCTTTTTCATCGGGCGAGATATATTTTACCCGCTGGCGCTCGAAGGCGCGCTAAAGCTCAAAGAGATCTCCTATCTGCACGCCGAGGGCTATCCTGCGGGCGAGATGAAGCACGGCCCTATCGCACTTGCCGATGAGAAGCTCTTTACGATCGCACTAATGCCAAAAACCATACTCTACGAAAAAACCAAGAGCAACGTCGAGGAGTTAGCCGCTCGCGACGCATATATACTTGCGATTAGCCCCGAGGAATTCGAGCTTAGCGACGATTTTATAAAGACTAGCAAACAAGCTCACCCGATGAGCGAGTTTTTCGAGATGATGATCATCCTGCAACTTTTTGCGCTGGAGATCGCCGTAAGGCTGGGTAACGACGTGGATATGCCGCGAAACCTCGCTAAAAGCGTGACGGTAGAGTAAATTTAATAGGCGAAATTTGACGGGCGACGCTAAATTTCGCTTTTAAATTCTAATCTGCAAAAACTCAAATTTAACACATCGCAAAACTACCTAAATTTATAAAGCGCAGCAAAAATACACATCAAGACAAATGATCCAATTTTAAAAAGATTAAAATTCAAATTTGGCTAAAATCGCTATCAAAAAGGAGCTTAAAATGATTTTTGAAGACGAGCTGATTTTCGTCGAACGAGAAACGAGCGAAATCCCGTGGGTAAAAATTTTTACCAAAACGCCGTTTAAGGAGCTAACCGACTGCGACGAAGCGACGCAAAAAAGAGTTTTTGAAGCAGTTTTGACGGCCGAAAAGGCAATGAGAAAATTTTATAATCCAACCAAAATAAATATCGCAAGCTTTGCAAACTACGTGCCGCGTGTGCATTTTCACGTGATGGCGAGATTTGAGAGCGATAGCTTTTTCCCCGAGTCCATGTGGGGCAAAAAGCAGCGCGAGGGCGAGCTAAATTTGCCAGATTTTGCCGAGTTTTCTCAAATTTTAGCGCGTGAGCTAGGTAAAGTTTGTGAATAAAAAAATACTTCTAACGCTCGCGATCATCGTAGTAGCAAGCGTTTTGGCGGTTTATAAGGCGCGCTGGGACGAGCAGACGCAGACGGAAAATATCAAAAAATTTCTCGACTTTCAAACGCAAATTTTAAATAAAAACATAGAAGAGGAAAAACTCTCCGCGATGACGGTTGCGACGCTACTAGCGCAAAACGAGCACGTGAAAAAATGTATGAGCCAAAATAACCGCGAAATGTGCCTAGAGACGCTTGGCGAATTTACCAAAACGCTAAGCAAGGTGCCGATTTACGAAAACGCCAAATTTCACATCCACACGCCTGAAATGAGGAGCTTTGCTAGGAGCTGGATACCGCTATATAACGACGATCTAACGAACTTTCGCCACCTGCTAGCCGAGGCTAAAAACGGCGTAGCCGCAGGCATAGAGGTCGGCCGTGCGGGTGTTTTTATTAGATCGGTCGCGCCGATATTTGAGGATAAAAAGATGCTGGGCAGTATCGAGGTACTGCTTGATTTTAAGCATTTGAGTGACTTTTTCGCACAGCAAGGACTCGGGCTTTTCGTACTACTCGACGCTAGCGCCGACTCGCCGTATCAAAACAGCAGCGACGAGGGCATCATCGACGGCTTTCATTTCGTAAATAAGAGCTACGCAAATTTAAACGTCTTGCCGATGCTAAAAGATATCAAATTTAAAAGCGGCGGATTTTATCAGACGGATTCGCACGCCTTTACCGTCCAGCCGATGAACGACGCAAAGGGCGAGCGCGTTGGGTATTTTGTTATTTATTTTAACTCCGACTCAAAAGAGCGAAATTTAGCAAAGCTGGGCGTTTGGTTTGACTAATCAAGCAGGCTTTTTGAGTATGGCGAAAATTTGTAGGTAAAGACGCTGCCTTTGCCTAGTTCGCTTTTTACGCCGTACTCTACGCCGTTTTTCACGCAGATGCTTTGCACGATATTTAGCCCAAGTCCAAAGCCGCCCTGCACGCCCTCGTCTCTAACGTAGCGTTTCCAAATTTTGCTCGTGTCCTTTATACCTTCGCCCTCGTCCTCGACTACGAGCACGATTTTGCCGCTTTTTTCAAAAAGGCGTAAATTTATTATTCCTCCTTCGCGGCTGTATTTCACGGCGTTGCTTAGGTTGTTATCGATCAGTCTGCCCGCCTCTATCTTACTCATGAAAATTTGCAAATTCGGCTCGACGAAGTCGTAAATT
>CALISV010000178.1 GCA_938041615.1 uncultured Campylobacter sp.
AGGCAAAACGGCTTTGAACCAAAGGTTTTAAGCGCGGTGGAAGCTAGAAACGCGGCGCAAAAAACGGTACTTTTTGAAAAAATTTCAGCCTTTTTTGGCGGAAATTTGAGTGGAAAAACCGTGGCGCTTTGGGGGCTAGCGTTTAAACCAAACACCGATGATATGCGCGAGGCTAGCTCGCTAGTGCTTATAAAGGCGCTAGAAAACGCCGGCGCAAACGTCGCCTACGATCCAAAGGCCGTAAACGAAGCCAAAAAATACCTACCTAACTCAAATTTAAAATTTGCTCCAAACAAATACGACGCGCTAAACGGCGCCGATGCGCTCGCGCTGGTTACCGAGTGGAGCGAGTTTAGGTCGCCTGATTTTGCCGAGATGAAACAGCGGCTAAAAGATGCCGTGATCTTTGACGGGCGCAATCAATACGACGCGAAAAATTTGGCAAATTTAGGCTTTAAGTATTTCCAAATAGGAGTGAAATCATGAGGAAAATTTTACTTTTTATCGCAGCTTGCGCGCTGCCGTTTGCGCTTTTGGCTGGCGAAAATGCGGCAAAAACCGAGGAAAATATTTTTGAGCTACCTATCTCAAAGATGCCGCCTGATTATTTTAAATACGAAGTCGCGTTTTTTAAAGAAATAAAAATCGACTGCAACTTCGCCTTTTTACTCGGCGGAAAGCTCGAGGAAAAAGAGGACGCGCGCGGGATTTATTACGAATTTAGCGGCGGTGACGAGCTAGCGCAAACGATGATGCTCTGCAAGGACGGAAAGAAAAAGAGGCGGGTTTATTATGAGCTCACTCAAATTTTACCTGGCGTTAGCCCTATTAAAATCATAACTCCGCAAGGCGTAGGCGCAGAAATAAGAATGTATGAACGCGTAAAAACGATAGAACCAAAAAAATTAAAAAGGAAAAATAAATGAAAATAGCCGTTATCGGACTAGGATACGTCGGGCTGCCTTTGGCGGCTGCATTTAGCGAGAAATACGAAGTCACGGGCTTTGACGTCAATGCCGCTCGCATCGAGGAGCTTAAAAGCGGGTATGACCGCACGCTAGAGCTTAGCGCCGAGCAGATGAAAAAAGCGATAGAGAACGGCATGAAATTTAGCCTAAATTTGGACGATATAAAGGATTGCAGTTTCTTTATCGTTACCGTCCCGACGCCGATAGATAAAAACAAGCGCCCTGATTTGACGCCGGTTGTAAAAGCTACGCAAAGCGTCGCAAAGGTGCTAAAAAAGGGCGATATCGTCGTGTATGAAAGCACCGTGTATCCGGGCGTTACGGAGGAGATTTGCGTGCCGCTGCTTGAAC
>CALISV010000179.1 GCA_938041615.1 uncultured Campylobacter sp.
GCAGTCAAAGGCGACGATACCGCCCGCAGCTCTGATTAGCTCGCTGATCTTTTTATAATCACTAACGACGCCCGTGACGTTTGAGGCGGCGCTAAACGAGCCGATGATGCGGCGTGCTATGTTAAGCTTTAGTATGCGCTCAAGCGCAATCAGATCGATCTCGCCGCCCTCGCTAAGCGGTACGCGCAGGTAGTCGCAAAGCCCCTCGCGAAAGCTAAGCTCGTTTGAATGGTGCTCGTATGGCGAAACGAGCACGAGCGGAAGCTGCGCAGCGCGTAAATTTGCCTCGCCGATCGCGCTTCTGGTCGCAGGCGGTAGATAGATGCCTAGCAGCTCCTGAAATTTCTTGATCGCGGCCGTCGCGCCCTGTCCGCAGGCGATGAGATAAAACCGCTCGTCAAGCCCCAGCAGCTTTTTTAGGCTCTCACGCGCACCCTCGTAGCGACGCTGCGTGATGATGGCGCTGGAGCTACTGTCGGAGTGGGTGTTGGCGTAGGTTTTTAAAATTTCGCCTATCTCGCGCTCTACGGGCTCGTAAGCAAGCCCCGAAGCCGCGAAATCAAAATAGTGCACGCCAGGTTTTAGGATGATATTTTTTCTTATTTCGTCTAAATTTGCCATTTTTTACTCTTTAAATTTGATACGGTAATTATAGTAAATTTTCGCAAATTTGGGGCTTTTGCAGTGGAAATGATTTAGTAAATTTGGAGGTTAAATTTGAGCAAGTTAAATTTAACCGCAAAGCGGCAAATTTAACTTGATAAAGCACAGAAGCGCGAGCCACAGAGGCTCACGACCATTTTATTATTTGTTTATAAAATTTTTCTCTAGCCACTCGATAGCTTTTGCTTCGCTCTCGAAGCGTCCGCTTTTAGCGACCTGATTTTGCCCCTCGTAGAAGCGAATCCTGATACCGTCTTGGACGCTATCTACCTTTACTCTGGTGATCTTGTCTTTGTTTAGATAGACCCTATCGTTTAGTTTTACGTACATTTTTTCTCCCTTAAATTTGATGTGGTTTTATTTCTTTTTATCTTTTTTGTCGTCTTTAGTTGCGTCATTTTTCTCGCCGTCTTTTTTCAAAAACAACTCCTTAAAGCGCTTATCCGCAAAATCCTCGATGTCGTTTTGAAGCTGCCTATAGGCGTTTATGAGCTCATGCGCGCGCTCGTTTAGCGTCGTGCCTGCGTTTTCTCCGCCGCCTTGCTTGGTGGTAAAGAGCTCCTCTTTTAGATTTTTTTGCAAAATTTGCAGATGATTCCAGCATTTTTTATAGTTCATGCCTAGGATTTCGGCGGCCTTTGAGATCGAGCCGACCTCGGCGATGACGTCCAGGACTTCGGTTTTGCCCTTACCGAATATCAGCTCGCCCTCGTCGTTTTCTATCCAAGTTTTGGTTTTTACTCTCATCTTTTTTCCTTTCTTCTCCTTAAAACACCCCAACTGGCAGTATTTTACGTCGATTTTATAGTCTTTTAGCGTCGAGCGGATCGTCTTTAGCCCCACGCCCGCAGCCGCGTCTCTAGCGTCTTTGCATAGGATCCTGTCCTTTTCGTCGGTCATCTGTTTTAGCTGCGTCATCACGGTGTATTTGCCGCGTCCGTTTTCTAGCCCGCCAAACTGGCCCAGCTCGCAGTTGTCAATCTTTACGCCCATTTTTTCGGCCTCGTCGCTAACCTCGCCGATCTTTACGCCTAGTTTTGCGGCGATCTTAAACGCAGCTCCGCAGTCTAGCCTACCCTTTGGATTTAGCAGATTGGTTATCAGTTCTCGTATTTGCTCACTCATGGATTCTCTCCGCGCCGCTATATACGTTTATGTTTTCGCCGCGCGCAAAGCCGCACAGCGTGAGGTTAAATTTACGCGCTATCACGACGCCAAGGCTAGTCGGAGCCGTGCGCGAGACGAGCACGGGGATGCTGTGCATGACGGCCTTTGCGACCATCTCGGAGCTTAGCCTGCCGCTCACCATCAAAAACGAATTTTGCAGCTGCGCGCCGGCTAGTATAGCTTTGCCGACGGCTTTGTCTATGGTGTTGTGCTGAGCGATATCCTCGCCGATGTAAAACTGCTCGCCGCTCACGAAAAGCTTGGCCGTGTGCACGCAGCCCGTCATCTCGTAAAGCTCGCACTGCGTGTAAAACTGCCCCATCTGGCGCAAAATTTCGTCTTTGTGAAATTTAACCTCGCCCTTTATCGAGCGCGCCGCCATAGCCTCAGGATCAATGTTTGCCGTCGAGCTGCGTCCGCAGCCGCTGATTATCACCTTTTCCTCGTCAAACTGCTCGAGGCGTTTTTCGTTGATTTTAGCCTTTACCCGCACACTTAAAGCGTCGCCTGAAAGCTCTATACTCTCTATATCCTCAGGGCTTGCGATCAAATTTTCGCTGATGAGATAGCCCGCGGCTAGCGCCTCCTGATCGGTCGGAGTGGCCATCACTGCGCCGAAACGCTTGCCGTTTATGTAGATCTCAAGCTTGATCTCGCGCACCAAAATATCATCCACGGCGCTTTTTTGCGCGCCTTTAAATTTGATGATTTGCGTCGTAAAAATAGGTTGCATGATTTTCCTTAATTTTTGCGAAATGATAGCTTGAAAATCTAAATTTAAGATTTGATTGTAGTGAATTATTGCTTAAATCAAGCAAAAACTTAAACGCTTTTTAGCACGTTTTTATCGGCATCTGATGATGATTTATATATGCAAATTTAGCATATATCTTAAATGTAAAATTTCTGCAATCGTTACTAAAAACTTCACTGCCGACTTAGCCTAAATTCACCTTTTTGCCCCTCAAATTCCACCCTCAACCCACCTGCCCCAAATCCCAATTTACGAAATTAAATTTTTCTACTTCATTTATCAAAATACCTAAAATTCCGATAATCGTTAATGTAGAATATTTTAGTGACAAAGTTAGAATTTTGCATATTTGTTTTTTAAGTTTTATAAAAGTTTAAGTTGTTAATATTCGCTCAGATTTTAATACGAAATCAAATTTAATCACAAAGGAAAACGCAATGTTTAGCGCAAGAAATCAACTGTCAGCACAAATCACAGAGGTAAGAGAAGGAGCGGTAAACTCTCTAGTAGTAGCAAAGCTACAAGGCGGAGAAACCGTAAAAGCAACCGTAACCGTAGATAGCCAAAAGGCTCTAGATCTAGTAGCAGGTAAAAAGGTAGTTTATCTATTTAAAGCCTCTTCTATCATAGTAGCTAAAGGCGAGAATGGTCTAAAGCTAAGCGCTACTAACCAACTAAAAGGTAAGGTAGTAAAAGTAGTAGAGGGTGCTGTAAATGCTGAAGTAGATATCGAGATAGCCGGCGGCGATAAGCTAAGCGCTATCATCACTAACGAGTCTGCTAAAAACCTATCTCTAAAAGCTGGCGATGAGGTAACTGCTATCATCAAAGCTAGCCATATTATCATAGGTGCTTAATTCTTTTAAGTAGCGAGCGTTGCAAACTGGCGCTCGCTAGCTTGATTTGCTTGAATTTAAATTTAATCTCGAATTTATATCACTTAACTAAAAAACAAAATTTAACTATTTTTATCCACCCGCACGAACGCCCAGTGCATAAAATCTCGCTTTGGCTCGTATTTGCCGCTGTTAAAATACTCCGCCAGCAGTGCTTCCTCCGTGCCGCTTAGCTCGCCGCCAAGCCCCCAGCGCGTCTTTTGCACAAACTCCTCCACACTTTTCGCTCCGCCGCCGTGACACCAGGCTTTGATATAGCTGAGGCTCGGCAGATAGCCCATTTGAAACAAGATATTTAAAAGATAGACGAAGCCTGGCTTTTGTTCCACTTCGCACCCTATCGCGTCCAAAATATCCCCGTCCACGAAGCTGCTGCCCACCTTAAACGTGATATACAGCGCCTTTTTGGTCTTTGAAAGAAGCTTATTAAGCGCAGTTTTTAGATCGTCCACCTCAAGGCAGCGCGAGG
>CALISV010000180.1 GCA_938041615.1 uncultured Campylobacter sp.
TAGCAGCGTCATACAGCCAAACACGCCGTCATCGTCGCCGATAAGCTCGTAAAAGTCCTCATCGGTTCGTTTATCAAGCGCGTCGATTTTAAATCTAGCTACGCGGTTAAGTCCGACCGCACCGATGAAATCAGGCCTCATGATAGCCGTACCGCACGCAGCTACGCAGATACCGCACTCTATGCAGCGGTCAAGCTCAAATACCTCTTGCGCTACTTCAGGCTCGACTTTTTCCTCAAGCTTAGAGATATCGGTCTCGTGGTCGGTGTGTATCCAGCTCTCCACGCGCTTACTCATCGCGTTCATCCAGTTGCCAGTGTCTACGCTTAGGTCTTTTAGTAGTTTAAATACCGGCAAAGGCATAAGCTCAATCACGCCGTTTGGATAGTCTTTGGTTAGCGTACGGCAAGCAAGCTTTGGCGTACCGTTAACTAGCATACCGCAGCTACCGCAGATACCGGCGCGGCAAACGAAGTCAAAGCTAAGATCCGGGTCAAATTTCTCGCGAATTTGATTTAACGCTATAAAAAGCGTCATGCCGTCGGTTTCTTCTAGCTCGTAGGTCGCGAAATGCGGCTTTGAAATTTTGCTCAACGGATTATATTTAAATGCTTTTATGGTTATTTTTCTACTCATATCCTATTCCTGCTCTTTCGTTTGGTGCTTTATATTTAGGCTGAAGATCATAGTGCATTAGCGCTTCTTGGATCTCGTATCTGCCTTTGCCTTCGGCTTCCATTTTGGCGCGGATCTCATCGACCTGCGCTTGACGTACGGCGCTGTCCGGGTGCTCGATGATGTTACCCTTAGCTCCGTATCCGCGGAATGCCGGCGGAATTTCCATTTTCATAATATCAAGCGGCTCATACACGATAGTCGGTAGCGTATCGCCCTCTTTCCAGCTAGTTAGAGTTCTGTTTAGCCAGTTTAGGTCGTCGCGTTTCGGATAGTCCTCGCGGCAGTGCGCTCCGCGGCTCTCGGTGCGATCAAGCGCGCCTTTTGCGATACAAAGGGCTAGTTTTAGCATCTTCGGTACGCGGTAGGCCTCCTCAAGCTCAGGGTTGCCAAATAGCGCCTTGTTTGTGACTTTGACGTCTAAAGATTGCTTATAAAGCTCTTCTAGCTCTTTTACCGCTACGGCTAGACCTTCACCTGTTCTAAAGATAGCTACGTGCTCCCACATAATATCTTTCATCTTATTTTTGATCTCAAATACGTTAAATTTGCCCTCTTTTTCGACAAGGCTCTTTAGGTAGTCTTCCTCTTTTTTAACGAATTTTTCGATATCTGCGGTATTTATCTCGATCTCGTGCTTACCGCAGTAGTCGGCAAAATAATCGCCCACGATCATGCCCGCGACGACCGTTTCAGAAACGGAATTGCCGCCCAGACGGTTAAATCCGTGCATATCCCAGCACGCAGCCTCGCCGGCGCTAAATAGACCCGCTAGCGTCGGGCTCTCGCCTGTAGGCTTAGTTTTTATGCCGCCCATAGAGTAGTGCTGCATAGGTAGGATCGGCGCCCAGCCTTTACCGCGTTGGCGACCGTTTTCGTCGGTATATACTTCGGTGTCGGCAGGATCGATGCCGTTAAAGATTTCGCAAATTTCTTGAACGTCGCGTAAGTTTTTCTCGATATGCTCACGTCCTAGGATCGAGATATCTAGCCAAACGTGATATCCGTATGGGCTAGGTACGCCTTTACCAGCGCGGATATGCTCCATGATGCGGCGGCTTACGACGTCGCGGCTAGCTAGTTCTTTCTTCTCAGGCTCGTAGTCGGGCATAAAGCGATATCCGTCCACGTCGCGTAAAATTCCGCCGTCGCCGCGGCAACCTTCTGTTAGCAAGATACCGCTTGGAACGATCGGAGTCGGGTGAAACTGCACCGCTTCCATATTTCCTAGTTGCGCAACACCCGTCTCAAGAGCGATGGCCGCGCCGATACCTTCGCAAACTACGGCGTTTGTAGTGTGTTTATAAACTCTACCATAGCCGCCCGTAGCGATTAGCGTACCTTTTGCGACGTATGCCGTGATCTCGCCATTAACTAGATCGCGAACGATCGCGCCGTAACAGCGGTTGTTTGCATGGATTAGGGCGATAGCTTCTTTTCTATCGTGGATTTCGACGTTATGCTTTAGAGCTTCGTTTGCTACGGCAAAAAGCATAGTGTGACCTGTGGCGTCGGCAGTAAAGCAAGTTCTCCATTTTTTAGTTCCGCCAAAGTCGCGAGAGTGGATGAGTCCGTGGACCTCTTCTTTTTCTACGATAGTCGTTTTTTGAGCGTTGATGATAGCGCTTCTCTCGCCTTTTGTTATACGAGTCCAAGGCACGCCCCAAGCGGCTAGCTCGCGGATCGCTTTTGGAGCAGTTTGGCAAAACATACGTGCAACTTGCTGATCACAGCCCCAGTCGCTACCTTTTACCGTGTCGGCAAAGTGCACATCCTCGTTGTCGCCTTCGCTCATTTTTGAATTTCCCAAAGAGGCTTGCATGCCGCCTTGCGCAGCCGCAGAGTGCGAGCGCTTAACTGGGATTAGGCTTAAAACTACCGTACTTAGCCCTTTTTCTCCTGCGGCAACGGCGGCTCGCAGACCCGCTAGACCGCCTCCGATAACTAATGCGTCATAATATTTTACGTTCATTTTTTAAAGCTCCTTTTCCTAAAGACTGATCCACACGAAATCGGCGATCAGCGCGATGACCGCGAGCACTCCAAAAACCGCAAATATCGCAGTTTTGGCTTTATTTCTTTTTGCGAACATCTCTTGTTTGTTTACTCCGTCGATACTTACCCATTTTACGTATAGGCGGTACATTCCCACGCTAGCGTGAACAACCATAAATACAAGTAAAGCGAAGTAGAAAATTTCTAGTTGATGAAATGCAGCCGCTGATTTATCGGCAGTGATATGTCCGCCAA
The DNA here is from genome assembly GCA_938041615.1 of uncultured Campylobacter sp. Taxonomy (GTDB): domain Bacteria; phylum Campylobacterota; class Campylobacteria; order Campylobacterales; family Campylobacteraceae; genus Campylobacter_A. The sequence goes on from CALISV010000180.1 coordinate 2,926, forward strand.
ATATTATATCGACTAAGTGTGCGCTGGCTGCGAAAAATAGAGCAAAACCGGTCAAAAACTGAAACCACCAAAGCGTAGTGTCAAGGTGCTTCATGCGGTCTTTGTGGCCTCTAAACATGATGTATTGTCTGTAGTTTGCAGGGAATTTTCTCATCGCCAAAAATGCGTGAGCGATAAAAACAACGAATATTATCGCAGCGATAACGTTAGTAATCCACCACGTAGCCTCGCCGAATAAAAATTTAGCCTCCGCAAAACCTACAACGGCGTTAAATGCGCCCTTGCCGAATAAAATGGTAGAGGTAAATACCATGTGACACAAAATAAAACAGGCCAAAATCAGTCCCGTTATACTTTGCAATCTGTCCCAAACGGCAGGAGTACGACTTTTTTTCGTATCCGCTTGCCTACCTAAGAAGCCCTCGATTAGCCCACTCATGAGCCCTCCTATAAAATTGAGATAAGTTATCATAACTTAAAAAAAAATTAAATTACGATACTATAAAAACGGCATAATAGTATCGTAAATTACTTTAAAAACCTTTTAAAATTTTGTATATTTTTTATTTAAGATAATATAAAGGAAAATGCCGCATGCAAACATTAAAAAGGATAGTATCTGCCCCATAGATAAATTTAAAAATACAAAGCCGATACCGAAATCAGGCTCCCTAAAGAACTCGCAGACAAATCTGGCAAAGGTATAAAGTATGGCATAAAGAGCGATAAGTTCGCCGTCAAATTTTTTAAATTTTCTATAAACAAAAAGGATAGCAAAAACCGCAAGCCCTTCTAAAACCGCTTCGTAAATTTGCGATGGATGACGCATCTGTCCCGCGACGTTGATCGCCCATGAGACGTCCGTGATACGGCCGAATAGCTCTTGATTTAAAAAATTACCGATACGACCGAAAAAATATCCAAGCGGGATGCTAATGGCGACGAGATCCAAAAGCTGCCACAAATTTTGCTTAAATTTACGACAAAAAGCCCACGTCGCTATCAAAAATCCGATCACTGCGCCGTGATAGCTCATACCGCGGATACCGACGAATTCGCCGTTGTGAAAGGGGTTAAAAATCTGCCAAGGATGAGTGAGATAATAAGCGGTATTTGGATCGTAAATGACGATGTAGCCCAGCCTCGCGCCCAGTATCACGCCGATTTCCACCCAAAAGAAATAGTTATCAAGCAGCGAATTTGAAATTTGCATATTATCGCGCTTGACGATAAATTTAGCCACGCCGAGCGCCACGAGCAGCGCCAGGACGTACATTATCCCGTACCAGTGCACCTTGATGCCAAACAGCTCAAACGCGACCGGATCGAAATTTATATAAAAGTCGTTCCACCAACTCATCTAGGTACGACTTTGACTTTTAGCGTATTTTCGATACCGCTCGCAAAATCCTCAAAAAGATACCCCATCGCGCGGTAAAATTTACTTTTCGCTTCGTTTTGCAGGACTGGAGCTAGCTTTTTAGCGTAAGGAAGCAGATACGAGCTTAGCAAAACGCCCAAAATTTCCTTCGTCTGTTCGTCTTGTTTTAGCTCGACGACAGAGGAGAAAAACGAGAGCTCGTTCGTTAGGCTATCAAGCGCGCTGACGTTTAAATTTGGGCTAAATTTGCACTTTTTATAAAACCCTTCGAGGCGCGCCTTATCGCCCTCGAAAAAAAACTCTGCGTTAAAATATTTTTTCAAATTTGCAAAGTCCTTTGCGATCTCTAGGGTGCTTTCTGTTTTGATCGACTCCTCGTATAGCACGCGCCCCTTGGCGTTTGCTTCGCTATCGTTTGTTATTATCCATTTTGGATTTTTATTTAGCTCGCTAAAAAGCTTCGCACTAGGTGGCAGAGCGAAATTTAACGCAAATATCCTTGCAATCACAGCGTAAAATTTACCTAAATTCACCTTTTTCCTTTTTTGTTTTTTGCGGGATTTTACAAAATTTAGGCTAAATTTTAGATTTGCTTAAATCGTAATCTGATCGAATTTAACACGACCGTGACCGAGCTAAAGCACATCGCAGCAGCTCCGTAAACGGGTGTTAGCATGAGCCCCAAAGGCGCCAAAACTCCGGCCGCAACCGGGATACAAACGGCGTTATAAACAAACGCCCAAAACAAATTTTGCTTTATGGTTTTCATCGTCTCGTTGGCTAAATTTATCGTAGCAACCGCGCTTTCTAGATCGTTTTTTACTAGCACTACGTCGCCGGCCTCTTTTGCGATGTCCGCGCCGCTACTCATCGCGATACCCACATTTGCTTGCTTTAACGGTGCGGCGTCGTTGATACCGTCACCGACAAATAGCACCGCACCCTCTTCTTGCAGGCGTTTTATGGTTTCAAATTTTTCATTAGGCAGCATGCCGGCAAAGACCTTTTCTACGCCTAGCTTGCCAGCCACGTTTTTAGCGGTGAAGGCGTTATCCCCGGTTAGCATTACGGTCGTTACGCCGGCGTCTTTTAGGCTTTGGATAGCCTGCGCGGCATCCTCTTTTACCGTGTCGCTAAGCGCTATAAATCCAACGTAAATTTTATCCACGGCCGCGAGCACTACGCCGTTTCCTTCGTTTTGCGCTTTGGCGATTTGCTCTTTAGCCTGCGCGCTTATTTCTACGCCAAGCTCGTTTAAAAGAGCCTCGTTGCCCGCTATCACGCTCTCGTCCTCGCTCTTTACGCCGCGTCCCGCGATATTTTCAAAACCCTTTTCATCGCCTAGAATTTTAAGCCCCAGCTCATTTGCATATCTGACGATCGCAACCGATATCGGATGCGAGCTTTTGGCCTCTAGCGCGGCGATTTTGGCTAAATTTTCATCGTTTATATCGGTAAAATTTACCGAAATTTCGCCCTTGGTTAGCGTTCCGGTTTTATCAAATACCGCGTATTTCACGCCGCCAAGAACCTCTAAAACCTCGGGATTTTTGATGAGGATTCCGTTTTTAGCGCCCAGAGATAGCGAGGAGACGATAGCTATCGGAGTAGCTAGCCCCAGCGCGCAAGGACACGAGATAATGAGCACGCAAACCGCGCTTAGCACGCCTTGCAGCGCATTTCCCGTAAGCGCAAACCACACAAAAAACGTAACGACGGCGATAGCTATCACGCTAGGCACGAAGATATTTGCCACGCGGTCGGCAAAGCGGCTGATAGGCATCTTTTTGCTCGACGCGTCGCTTAAAAGCTCTAAAATTTGCGACAAAAGCGTCTGGCTATAGAGCTTTGTAACCTTTACGTTGATGTAGCCGTTTAAATTTATGGTTCCGGCATTGACCTCGTCGCCTTGTTTTTTATAGGCGGGCAGGCTCTCGCCCGTTAGCATCGAGGTATCGATCTCCGCGCCGCCGTTTATCACGACTCCGTCGCAAGGCACCGCGTAGCCGCTCTTTACGACCGCGATGTCGCCTATTTTTAGGCTCACGGTATCCACTTCCAGCGCGCTACCGTCTTTTTGTAGTACGAGAGCGGTCTTTGGCGACATATCCATGAGCGATTTTATATAGTCGCCTGCGCGAGCTTTTGAACGCTCTTCTAAAAATTTACCAAGCAGCACGAAAGCCGTTATCATGGCTGCACCAGAGACGTAGAGGTGACGCATGTTTTCAGGTAGGCGCTCGCCCGCGATAAAAACGCCCAGCGAATACGCAAACGCCGTGCTAGTGCCCAGCGCTACGAGTACGTTCATGTCGAAATTTTTATTTTTCAGCGCGCCGTAAGCATGGATGAAAAAATCCCGCCCGCACGTAGCTATCGTGATAAAGGCAAGCGCTAGCATGATGGCTGATTTTGCCGCGCTTGGCTGCTCGCTCATCTCAAGCGCCATGATCACCGCGCTAAAAGCTGCGGCGGCTAGGAAATTTCGGCGTAAATTTAAGATATGCTTCTCGCGTTTGGCTTCAAATTCCGCCAAATCTTTGGCCACGCCGTAGCCTAGTTTTTTTATCTTTTCTTCTATCGCGGCTTGTACTTCGGCGTTTTCTATGATAAATTCGCCCGAACCGTTTGCGAAGCTGACCTTCGCGTCCAGTACGCCTGCTATCTTTTTGGTTACGCGCTCGATGGCGTTTGAGCAGTTTACGCAGGTCATGCCCGCGATGTTTAGTTTGATATTTTGCATCAAATTTTCTCTATGACGCTAAATCCCAAATCATCCAGCTCCTCTTTAAATTTCGCCTCGTCCTTGCCGTCTAAATTTACGCTCACGACCTTGGGCTCTACGCTAAGATCGACCTTTATCTCGCCGTATTCGTCGCCAAGAGCGTTTTTGATGGTATTTGCGCAGTTTTCGCAGTGGATATTGGCAACCTTAAATTTAGTCATTTTATCTCCTTTATCATATGGTAGTATTTGTGAGAATTTATGATCATTTCGCAGTCGGTCTCAAAGCCCAAACGCTCGTAAAAAGCCATGGTTTTAGGCTTTTTTTCATCGACGATGAGGGCTACTTTTTTGATATTTCGTTTCGGCGCGATGGTAAAGACAAATTTGATCAGCTCTTTTGCGATACCTCGTCCGCGAAATCTCTCGTCCACGGCGAGACTATCGATATACAGCTCATCTGCAAAACACTCAATCTGCGGAACTTCGTTTGAGCCGAGCATCCGCAAATGCTCCCTAATAGGCCCATCTAGCGTTTCGATCTCACCTCCGTCGTAAGCGCAGATCGCTCCCGCGATCTCGCCGTCAAATTTGAAAACAAAAACGTTGTTGTAGCTTAGGCGGTTTATCTCGCTTCTAAAAAATTTATGCAAAATTTCATCGCTCTTAGCGGGATCGCTCACGCCGCTAAGCGTAAAAGCGATGTCCTCCATGGCTAAATTTAACAGCTCTATGCAGCGCGCGGCGTCGTCTTTTCGGGCATTTAAAATCATACGCGGATTATAGGACTTAAAGCTAAATTTTTTGCTAATACGCTCAAAACCTCGCGTTTTTAAAAAAATGCAAAATTTTTTTAGATATAATTGGGCAAAAATTTTTAAAGGAACGAAATGGGACGAGCGTTTGAATATAGGCGCGCCGCGAAGGAAGCGCGCTGGGACAAGATGAGTAAGGTTTTTCCAAAACTCGCAAAAGCCATAACCGTAGCGGCTAAAGAGGGCGGTGCTGAGCCTGATATGAACCCGAAACTTCGCGCCGCGATAGCAGCGGCCAAAGCGCAAAATATGCCAAAAGACAACATCGACGCGGCGATAAAACGCGCCAGCGGCAAGGATAGCGCGGATATCAAGACCATCTTTTACGACGGCAAGGGCGCGCACGGCGTGCAGATCATCGTCGAGTGCGCTACTGACAACCCGACTCGCACGGTCGCAAACGTCAAGGCGATATTTAGCAAAAACGGCGGCGAAATTTTGCCTAGCGGAAGCCTAAATTTCATGTTTACGAGAAAGAGCGTTTTCGAGCTTGATATGCCCGCAAAGGATCTTGACGAGATCGAGCTAGAGCTCATCGACTTCGGTCTAACCGAGATCGAGGAGGAAGACGGCGTGCTTTATATCTACGGCGATTACGCAAGCTTTGGCACGCTAAGCGAAGGTATCGAAAAGCTAGGACTAGAGGCCAAAAAAGCTAGCCTGCAATACATCGCAAACTCGCCCGTAAGCCTAGACGAAGAGCAAATGAACGAGCTAGAAAAACTGCTCGACAAGCTTGAAGACGACGACGACGTGCAAGCGGTTTATACAAATATAGAATAAATTTAAGGAACAAAATGAGAAACGACGAACTAAAAATCTACGACATCGATGCAGCCGAGCTTGCTAAGCTCAAATTTGCCGTGATCCACACCGAAAAAGGCGATATGAAGCTCGAGCTTTACGGCGACGAAGCGCCGCAAGCGGTGACGAATTTCGCCCAGCTAGCTAAAAGCGGCTTTTACGACGGGTTAAATTTCCACCGCGTGATCCCAAATTTCGTGATCCAGGGCGGCTGCCCGCACGGTACGGGCACCGGAGGTCCGGGCTGGCGCATAAAATGCGAGTGCGTAGGCCAAAAACACAAGCATAAACGCGGAACCCTATCCATGGCGCACGCTGGACGCGATACTGGCGGTAGTCAGTTTTTCGTCTGCCACAGCGCGCAGCCGCACCTTGACGGCGTGCATACGGTGTTTGGCCAGATCGTGGACGAAGCTAGCCTAAAGACGCTAGATAGCGTCAGGCAAGGCGACAAGATAAATTCAATCGAAATTTTAGAGAGTTTGTAGAATTTGATGAAATTTGCGGCGGCGGGTAAAATTTGACAAAAAACGCCGCGATTTTATCTTTTTATATAAATTAATTTGTTAAAATGGCTTTTTAATAATTTTTAAAGGACACCTCTTGAACCCAAGCGTTTCAAACGCGGCAAAACCGCAAAAACCTTTTCTTATTAGAATGTTTACCAACCTAGCGTTTTGGGTGGTTTTCGGCATCATCGCCGGTATCGCGGTCGGTATGATTTTCCCGGATCTAGGCATCGCGAGCAAGCCGGGCATCGACTACTTTATCAAAGCCTTAAAAGCTCTCATCGGACCGATCATCTTCCTCACGATAGTCTCAGGTATCATCGGACTTGAGAGCATGAAGGAACTGGGCTCTATCGGACTCAAAGGATTCATTTACTTTGAGGTCGTTAGCACCATAGCCCTTGCCGTGGGAATAATCTTTGGCGAAACGCTAAAACCGGGTCACGATATGCACCTTGACTACACGCAGCTTGACGCCTCTAGCGTAGAAAAATTTACGAGCCAAGCCTCAAATATAGACGCAAATAGCGGAATTTTAGAGCATACGCTTCATATTTTGCGTGGCGCGGTACCGGTTGACGGCATTTTCCCTTACGTGCATCTGCTTGATCCGTTTATCAAATCAAACACGCTTCAGGTACTATTTTTGGCGATCGTTACGGCCGTCGCGATTTCGTTTTTAAAGCACGACTATAAAAAGAAAATCCTAAGACCGCTTGAAATCGTTCAGCATTGGGTGCTAAAACTGCTTACGATTTTGATGCTATTTAGCCCGGTTGCGGCATTTTCAGCGATGGCGTTTTTGATCGGTAAATTCGGCATTAACTCGCTTTTAGGTATGCTTGAGCTACTTTTCGTTATGGCGATTGCAAGCTTATTTTTTATATTTGTCGTTCTGGGTATAATTTGCTATTTTGCAAAGGTCAATATCTTTAAATTTATGCGTTTCATCGCAAAAGAAGTCCTGATCGTGTTTGCGACGAGCTCCTCAGAGACCGCACTAGCTCCGCTCATGCAAAAGCTCGAAGCAGCAGGCATCCACAGGGGTGCGGTCGGACTCATCATACCGACGGGATATTCGTTTAACCTCGACTGCACGAACATCTACCTATCGCTTAGCGTTATTTTCCTCGCTCAAGCCTTCGGTATCCCGCTAACAATCGAGCATTTGATACAAATTCTCGTCATCTTGATGGTAACAAGCAAGGGCGCCGTCGGCGTCACGGGCTCCGGATTTATCATACTTGCGGGTACGCTTGCTGCGCTTCCAAGCGCCGGTATCCCGGTGGTTACGGTTGCGGTGCTACTTGGCGTGGATAAGTTTATGTCCGAGATGCGTGCGGTCGGAAACCTCTGCGGCAACGCCGTAGGCTGCCTAATCATCTCGATCTGGGATAAAAAAGTAGATATGGAGAAATTCCGCTACGCGCTTGATCACCCGGACGAGTTTCACTTCCATTCGTAAATTTAAGGCGGTGGACTTTTAGCTTATCGCCTCTTTTTTTTAAACTACTCAAATTTAAAATTTGTACTTAAAACCCGAAATCCTACCCTTATCGTCAAATTTAATTAAAAGCTCTTTGTCAAATTTAGCTACGATTTCGTCTTTGGCTTTTTTAAAAAATCCGCCTTTTTCGATATTTTCATCAAATTTGACTCCGTTGAATTCCAAAAAGCTTTTGATGAAAATTTTATGATCTACGTCGTGATTTTGTATGCAGCCGCTTGCGGTTTTGACAAACTCGTGCGCGCTAAGAGGCTCAAAAAGCAAATCCGGCGCGTCAGTGATAGCCACAAACACGCAGCCCTTATCGTGCCTGCAGCCGTAGTAGCATAAATTTTCGTCAGCAACTCCGCACGCTGCGATACATAGCGTATGGCCGTTAAAGGTTTCATCCAGCTCAAAGCTCGGTTCGCTAAAAGCCTGCAAACCCCACTCTAGCCCCGTGCGCAACACCTCCGCAGAAAACCGCGTCGCCTCTTTGCCGAAGTTATTTACGTTCGCGTGTCCCCACAGCCACGTGCCGCTCACGTTTGACTCGCTGCCGATAAACTGTATCTTGTAAATTTGATCGCCGAAAGCTATCTCGCATCGATCAAAATCAACGTTCCAGTCGAGGTTGCCGACGATATCCGCAAATCTATTTTGCACCGCAGCCATCTTACCCAGCGTCGCCGAAAAAACCTGGTGAAAGTCCGAAAAATCGCCTACGTAACGTAAATTTCGCATTTTTGCTCCTTTAAATTTAGTTTGCGAATTATACCGATTAAATTTTAAACTTGCCCGAAAATATTAAAATTTTATTTTAAGCTTAATTAAAAGATAGTATAATTTCATAAATTTTATCTCAAATTTAGGAGCAAACATGGACATAGTCGAGAGATTTTTACGCTATACGAAGATCAACACCACCACAAACCGCGAAGCGGGCGCGGCGGGCATCATGCCTTCAAACCCAACCGAGCACGATCTAGCAAAGCTGATAGAAAGCGAGCTAAAGCAGCTCGGCCTGCAAAATATAAAAAGACGAGAAAACGCCATAACTACGGCCGTTTTGCCGTCAAATTCCGCTAAAAAGCTGCCCTCCGTGGCGTTTTTCGCGCACCTTGATACGAGCGCGGAGCAAAAAAACGACACGAAAGCGCAAATCGTGCGCTACGAAGGCGGCGACGTCACGCTAAATAAAGAACTAGGCATAGCGCTGAAACTTAGCGAATTCCCAGAGCTTGCTAATTACGTCGGAGACGACCTCATCGTGACTGATGGCACCAGCCTACTCGGCGCCGACGACAAGGCCGCGATCGCCGCCATCGTAAACACTGCGCAGTTTTTCATACAAAACCCGCAGATCGAGCACGGCGACGTGTCGTTTGGCTTTTTGCCCGACGAGGAACAAGGCCTGCGCGGTGCCAAGGCGCTTGACGTTTCGGAGATAAAGGCCGATTTTGCTTACTGCCTGGACTGCTGCGGCATAGGCGAGCTGATTTATCAAAACTGGAACGCAGGCGACGCGGTCGTGACCTTTATCGGACAGTCCGCGCACCCGATGAACGCCAAGGGCAAGCTGGTAAATTCATTGCTACTCGCACATAAATTTATCTCGATGCTACCGGGTGGCGAAGCACCCGAATACACTGACGGCGTCGAGGGCTACTACTGGGTCAAGGAGCTATCGGGCAACAGCGCAAAAACCGTGCTAAAGCTCGACGTTCGCGAATTTAACGAGGCAAAATACGCGCAGCGCATGGCATTTTTACAAGATCTAGCCGACTCGTTTGCTAAAATTTACGGCGCTCACAGAATTCAAATCAGCCTAAAAGACCGCTATAAAAACGTATTTAACTACCTAGCGGACGGCGAAAACAGCCTACCCGTCGTCGCAGCAAAGCAAGCCTACGCACGCCTAAATATCGAGCCAAAAGTGATCCCAATGCGAGGCGGCTACGACGGCGCGGTCATCTCGGAAAAAGGCGTACCGTGTCCGAATCTCTTTACCGGCGCGCACAACTTTCACTCCATCTACGAGTACCTGCCGGTAAAATCGCTACGCGCAGCCAGCAACGTCATCTGCGAGATCGTAAAAATCATAGCAGAGAAATAAACCAGATCAAATTTGAGGGCGACTTCGCTCTCAAATTTGCAAGTTGCCGCTATCCCTTTATCGCCAGTTTACGCTACCAAGACCCGCCCCATTACGGCGCTAGCTCAAATTTACGTCAAATTTGAACCGTAAATTTGACCGAGTCGCCCGAATTTAAGCTCGCTTTTCGTAAAATGCGAAAGCAAATTTAAATAGGAGCAAATTTGATGAAAAAGATATTTTTACCGCTGATCGCCGCTTCGGTTTTGGCTGTCGGCGCCGATATAAACGCGCTGCAAAAGGAGTGCGACGGTAAAAACGGCACAAGCTGCTATGAGCTTGGAGTTTTATACGATAACGCCAGGGAAGGAGCCGCGCAGGACTATCAAAAGGCAGCAGAGCTATACTCAAAGGCGTGCGAGCTAGGTAGCGGTGCTGGCTGCTCAAATTTGGGCTTTTTATATGGCAACGGCAACGGCGTAGCGCAGGACGGTAGAAAAGCCGCCCAGCTTTACGCAAAGGCCTGCGATATGGGCGATGAAGCGGGTTGTTCAAATTTGGGCTTTGCCTACGCAAACGGGCGCGGCGCCAGGCAAGACTACGCAAAAGCTAGCGAATTTTACGCCAAAGCCTGCGATATGGTAACGGCGGCGGATGTTACAACCTAGGCAATCTATACGCGCAAGGACGAGGCGTCAAAGAGGACGCAAATGTGGCCGAAAAATACCTCAAAAAAGCGTGCGAAATGGAGCCGAAGCTAGCCTGCGACCGATATAAAGAATTTATCCAAAGATAACACGACAGCCTTTGCACGGCAAATTTGACTCGATAAATTTGATAGAAAAAGCGCATGCCCAAGAGAAACGACGCGCGCAAGGATTAAATTTAACTAATTTTCTAAATTTTAAAGGACGACAAACGCCCTCCATGCAAAAAGTCGGCAAGGCGCCGACTTTATCAAATTTGACTCCGTAAATTTAGAGCATAAAAAACGCTATGACGCACACGGCTATCGCCATCGCCGGAGCCGTTCGCTTAGCTATCTCAACCGGGCTAACCATAGCTAGACCCGCGCACACGATCGCTGCACCAGCGATAGGAGACGACGAGCGGCCTAGAGCGCCTGAGATCGCAGCGGCCATGCCTAGTTTATCCTGCGCAAAGCCAAGGTCTGAGGCGTGAATGGTGATAGCTTGGTTGAACGCCATAGTAGCCGCGTCGCCTGAGCCTGTAACCGTACCCATGAGATACGGTACGAACGTACCGCCGTAGCGTACGAAATCCTGAGAGTGCTTTAGCCACTCGGTGACCGCATCGATCGCGCCGCACGCCTTTAAACCCGCGACGAAAACGCCGGCGGCGATGATGATACCCATGACCTCAGCGTAGGCGCTACCCATACCGTTAAAAAACTCCTTGGTGATCTTTTCCGGGCTCGTCCACGTGATGAAAACCGCGATGATAGCGCCAAGAATCATAGCCTCGGCCACGCCCATCTTCGTCCATGCTAGCCATGAGATTTTATTTAGGCCCGTACCGCCGACGACTAGGATAACTAGCGGGATGAGAGGCGCTAGAGCAAAGAGTAAATTTACTTTCGTCTGCGTTGCTTCGTCTGCGTTGCTTGTAGATTTAGGCGAAAAATCCTGCCCTTTTTGATAATCTTTAAAGATAATCGCCGTCATGCTAATCACGATCAAAACGACGATACCTGCGGCGACGGCATTTGGAAACTGCACGCCGATCACGTCTTGGACGGTGTAGGCTTCGTTTGTCTTTTTAACCATGTCGGTTACGAAGATATTGTGCGCAGAGCCGGGGCTTAGCACGCCGCCAAACGTACCAGCAAATACCGCCGCTCCAGCCATCGCAGGACGTACGCCCGATGCCATCAAAAGCGGTATCATCGTAGCTCCGACCGCAGCCGAGCAGCCCGCAGCCGACGGTATCGCGATGTTGATAAAATAAGTCAGCACGAAAGTAGCCGGAATCAGCAAAAATCCGATATTTTTCATCGGCTTCGTAAGCAGCAAAACTAGGTGCTGGTCGCACTTAGTCACCTTCATAACATAAGCAAAGCCCATGCTAGCGCAAATCGCCTTGATAAGGCCGGCCGAAGTCATCGACTTCGTAAAGCTCTCAAGCGCTCCGAGCGGATTTAGACAGATGACGCAGAGTACGAGTCCCACGCCGATGAGCACGGTTTTGGTCTCTCTTTTTTTGACCAATAAAAACACGACGGCGATCAAGCCTATGACCGCACAGATTAGCTTAGCAGTAGCCATTTTGTCCCCTTTCGTTTTGTGTTTTATACTTATTTCAAATTTAGATCAAATTTGCGCAGATTGGGTTTTGCGCGCTAGTTTCGAGCCAAATTTAATCTTTTTTATTTTTGTAGCCGATC
>CALISV010000181.1 GCA_938041615.1 uncultured Campylobacter sp.
GATTAGGCAGCCATTTCCAAGCTCGCAGTTATGGCCTATTTGAACGAGATTATCTATCTTTGTATAGTTTGCGATCATTGTGCTTTCAAAAACACCACGATCTATCGTCGTGCAAGCACCGATCTCGACAAAATCGCCCAAAACAACATTGCCGTTGTGATAAATTTTCACATGCTCGCCAGTTTTTGTGTGTGCATAGCCAAAGCCGTCGCTGCCGATGACGGCGTTTGCGTTGATGCGGCAGCCGTTGCCTATAACGGTGTCGTTATAGATGACGACGTTTGGGTGGATGACGCAGTTTGCGCCGATTTTTACGTTGTCGCCGACGTACGCACCCGCCATCACGAGCGTGTTATCGCCGATAACTGCGCCAGAGCCCACGTAGACGTTTGGCATTATCTTTGCGCTTGGCGAAATTTGAGCCGGCTGCGGCTGGGAGGCTAGAAGCTCTTTTGCAAAATACTCGCTCAAAATAGCAAAGGCAAGGTGCGGGTTTTCTACCACTACCGCCCTGCTTTGTGCGCCGACGAGCTCCTTTAAATTTGACGCGACCAAAATCGCACCCGCCTTTGAGCCCTCGATAAATTTAGCATTTTTTTCGCTATCGCAGTAGCCTAGCTCGCTAGCTTTGGCGTTTGAGAGCGAATTTAGAGCCGTGATCTCTAGCTCCTCGCCGCTAAATTCCAGTCCTAAAATTTTATAAATTTCGCTTAGTTTCATCATAGATCCATTAGCACAGAGCCGCCGCGAACGACGTCCGTGGGGTTAAATTTTTTGATAGCTTTGAGGAAATTTTCTATCCTGCTCGCGTCGTCGCTGACCATGACGACGATGTAGTTTTCGTTGGTGTTGGCTACGATGCCGTTGTAGGCTTTTAGTATCGCGTCTAGTCCGCCGAAATTTTCGCTTAGCGGGATTTTAACGAGCGCCATTTCTTTTTCGACGAATTCGCCGCTTTCGATGACTTTGTAGGTCGGTATTAGCTTGTGTAGTTGCTTTACGATCTGCTCTAGCACGCGCTCGTCGCCGCTAGTGACGATGCTGATACGAGAAAGCTCGGTGCCGGGTATCGGTGCTACCGTGAGCGTGTCGATGTTGTATCCGCGCCCCGCAAAAAGCCCGGAAATGCGCGATAAAACGCCGTGCTCGTTTAGCACGATGACTGAAATCACTCTTCTTATGCTCATTTTTATTCCTTGCTTTTTAAGATCATGTTGTATATCGCAGCGCCCGCAGGAACCATCGGCAGTACGTCCTCAAATCTATCCACGCGCACGTCTAGCACCGCCGTTTTGCCGCAGGCCATCGCCTCTTTTAGCGCGGAGCGAAACTCGTCTTTCGTGTGGCATACGAAGCCCGCTCCGCCAAAGCCCTCTGCGATCTTTGCAAAATCAGGCTGCAAGCTAAGGTCGGTCGAGGAGTAGCGTTCGCCGTAGAAAAATGTCTGCCACTGGCGTACCATGCCTAGGAAATTGTTGTTTAGGATGATGTTGATGACGGGTTTGCCGATCTCGGTGGCAGTCATCAGCTCTTGGATATTCATTAGGATCGAGCCGTCGCCGGTGAAATTTACGACTGTACTTTCCGGCATCGCGTTTTTAGCTCCGATGGCTGCGGGCAGGCCGTAACCCATAGTCCCCTGGCCTCCGCTAGTTATCAGCTGGCGCGGCCTATCAAACGGATAAAACTGCGCGACCCACATCTGGTGCTGGCCGACGTCGGTGGCGATCACGGCGTCTTTGCCTGATTGCTTTAAAATTTTAGCCGTTTCGCGTACGACCCACTGCGGTTTTATGATCTCGTCGCTATCTTTGTAATCCAGCGGATTTAGCGCGTCGTAGCGAGCCAATATCTCGCGCCACGAGGTCAAATTTTGCTCGTTTACGGTTACTTTTTCCAGCATCTCTTCTAGGACGAAATTTAGATCGCCCACGATCGGGAAGTGCGCGTTTACGATCTTTGAGATCGAGCTAGGGTCGATATCGACGTGGATGATTTTGGCGTGTTTGGCAAATTCGCTAAGCTTGCCCGTCACGCGGTCGTCAAACCGCACGCCCAGCGCGATGATGAGATCGGTCTCGCTCATCGCCATATTTGCCGCGTAGCTGCCGTGCATGCCGACCATCGAGAGTAGATTTTTATCCTCGTGCGCTAGGACGCCAAGCCCCATCAGCGTCTCGACCGCGGGAATGCCCGTTTTCGCGCTAAATTTACGCACGAGCTCGCTAGCGTTCGCCGCTACGACTCCGCCTCCTAGATAGAGTAGCGGGCGTTTGGCCTCGGCGATGACTTCGAGCGCCTTTTTGATCTGTTTTGCGTTGCCTTTGTAGGTCGGTTTGTATGTCGGCATCTTTATCTCGGTCGGGTAATCAAAATCCCCGACGGCCGCGGTTATATCCTTTGGGATATCGACGTGAACGGGCCCCGGGCGTCCCGAGCGAGCGATATAAAAGGCCTCTTTTAGGATGCGCGGTAGCTCCTCGATACTGCGTACGAGGTAGTTGTGCTTCACGCATGGGCGCGAGATACCCACGGCGTCGATCTCCTGAAAGGCGTCTGTGCCGATAAGCGAGGTTGGAACCTGGCCGCTGATTAATATAAGCGGAATGCTATCTGAGTATGCGGTGGCTAGGCCCGTGACCGCGTTTGTAAAGCCGGGGCCGCTCGTCACAAACGCCACTCCGACCTTGCCGCTAGCTCTAGAGTAGCCGTCTGCGGCGTGCACGGCGGCTTGCTCGTGACGCGTCAAAACGTGCTTGAAATAACTCTGCTTATACGTCTCGTCGTAGATGTTTAGCGCCGCGCCGCCGGGGTAACCAAAAACCGTCTCTACGCCCTCCTCGCGCAAGGCTTCCATCACCATGCGCGAGCCAGAAATGCCTTTTATCATCTGTATCGCCTTTTGATAAATTTGACCCCGATTATACAGCTTTAAGGTTTAAAAACGCGTAAAATCGGGCGTAGAATTTAGGCTCGGCTTTAAAAAGGCTTAAATTTGAGTAAATTTGCGAGCTAAATTTATAAAGAATCTAATTTGGATAATTTTTTAAATTTTACGCACCTAGACCCGCATCTTGAAAACGCTAAATTTGGTTTGATTAAATTTGCCATTGCGAGTTTGGCTTCCTTGCGTAAAAAACAACCGTTTAAGGTTGTTTTTTACTTTGTTGTAAAGGGGGTGGGGGC
>CALISV010000182.1 GCA_938041615.1 uncultured Campylobacter sp.
GTTTGATGATGTAGGCCAGGTGTTCAAATTTAAAGCCCAAATTTGAGCCTTGACCTGCGGTATTTTCGATGACTAGCTTTACGTTTTGGCTATTTTCGAGTAGGAAATTTACGGAATTTGCGATATTTTGGAGGCAAATTTCGGGCGAAATTTCGTTTAGATACGAGCCCGGATGAAAATTTATCATCTCAAGTCCGAGCGCTTCTACGCGGTAAATTTCGTCCAAAAAGGCGTTAACCGACTTTTGGCGCTGCTCGTCGTTTGGATGGCCTAAATTTATAAGGTAGCCGTTGTGCGGCAAAACGTGCCTGGGCTCGATGCCGGCTGCTTTTAAATTTTGTTTAAATTTGGAGATATTTTCCTGGGAAAGCGGCTTGGCTTCCCATTGACGCTGATTTTTAACGAACATCGCAAAGGCGTTCGCGCCGATATTTGCCGCATTTAGCGGAGCGTTTTCTACGCCGCCCGCGATGCTGACGTGCGCGCCGATAAATTTCATTGAAGCTCTTTTATGATGATTTTTATGCGGTTTTTAGCGTCGAAAAAACTGATATTTTTACCGCAAACTTCGTATTTTATTGAATATTTACTTATATCTTGTATAAAACCGCACGAATTTGTCATTACATTTGCACCGTCATACAGCGGCTTGCGCTCCAAAATTTCTGCGAAAAAGTCGTCGTATCTCTCTTCTAAAAAGAACTTTTTGTTAAATTCTTTTTTCTCGAAACATGCGCCGTTCATGCAGATTTTGTCGTTTATTTTGAGATTTACCGTATTTACGCCCGAGCTGTAAATTTGCAAATTTAGCTGATTTGCGTTTTTATGCAGAAAGCCCACGTCGTTGATTTTAAGCGGCGGAGTGAGGATGGTGACGGTAAATTTGTCCGATGATTTTTGGCTTTGTAGCGCAGCGCAACCGCCAAATGCAAGACACGCAAGCGCAGTCAAAGCAAATTTTGAAAATTTTTTCATAATTTTTTATCCTTGGTTTAAGCTATTTTTTATTATCTTTAATGTAAAATCTCACTTCCGCTAATTTGTGGCCCCTTCGTCTAGCGGTTAGGACATCGCCCTTTCACGGCGGTAACACGAGTTCGAGTCTCGTAGGGGTCACCACTTCATTTTAAATTTCACAAAAGATTTTAATTTTATCCGCTTATCGCTTAAACGCCCTTTATCTAAATACAATTTTTCTTAAATTCGGATTTTATAAAATTTAACCTCAAAACCGTTTGCGCCGTATTTTGTGAAATCAAATTTCATCGCGGCAAATTTAATCGCTGCCAAATAAACAAAAACCAGCCAAATTTAATCGCAAAATTTGATCACCAAACGCCAATTCCTGCCCGCTCAATCAAATTTAAACCCGTTTTGGCTATAATCGCGCCCTAATTTATAAAAAAGGAAAAAAATGTTTGATTGGATTTTTTCGCCCGAGGCGTGGCTGTCGCTCGTGACGCTAACGGGGCTTGAGATCGTGCTTGGTATCGACAACATCATATTTATCGCGATTTTGGTCGGCAAGCTCCCGCCCGAGCAGCGCGACAAAGGCCGCATTTTAGGGCTTTCGCTTGCGATGCTAACGAGGATTGCGCTATTGCTTTCGTTATTTTGGATTATGAAGCTTACCAAGCCGCTATTTAGCGTGTTTGACTTTACGATCACGGGGCGCGATTTGGTGCTGATTTTGGGCGGACTTTTCCTCATCGGCAAGTCCACGCTCGAGATCCACTCAAGCGTCAGCGGCGAGCACGAGGAGCACTCGGCGAGCAAAGGGCATGCGAGCTTTTGGGTCGTTATCGCCGAGATCGCCGTGCTTGACATCGTCTTTTCGCTAGATAGCGTCATCACCGCAGTTGGTATGGCAAATCACATCGAGATCATGATCCTAGCCGTGATGCTCGCGGTGGGCGTGATGATGTTTGCGTCTAAGAGCATCTCAAATTTCGTCGACAACAACCCGACGATCAAAATTCTCGCGCTTGCGTTCTTGATCTTGATCGGCTTTACGCTTGTGGGCGAGGGGCTCGGTATGCACGTGCCTAAGGGCTACGTTTACTTTGCGATGGCGTTTTCTCTGGGCGTGGAGCTCATCAACATCTACGCTCGCAAAAAGTCGGCAAAACGCGCGCAAGAGGCTCAAAAGTAAAATTTGAGCCTTTAAATTTGCTTTTAGGCGCGCAGGGCGGCAAATTTGACGCTTCGGCTTTGTTTTTGAGGCGTCAAATTTAAACTGAATGAATTTGAGCGGTAAATTTAAAAAGCAAAGGAGCTAGCGTGGACGTAAAAGGCGAATTTTTAAAGATTTTAGAGGGGCTTAGGAGCGAAAAACTAGCGGCCTTTTCGCAAAAACTCATCAAAAGCCCCGAAATTTTAGGCGTAAAAACTCCCGAGCTAAGACGCCTGGCAAAGCAAAATTTCGCTCGGCTAAATTTAAATCAGATCGCAGCTTACGAGCCGTTTTTTCACGAGGAGTTCATGCTAAAGGGCTTTTTGATAATGCTCATAAAAGACGACGAAGCTAAATTTAAGCTAGCTAGCGAGTTTATCAAAACGATGCCAAACTGGGCGGTGACGGACGGCTTTGAGCCTAAATTTGCGGGCGCACGCTACGTAGATGCGCTGCTAAAGCAGGCTCTAGGCTCAAATTTAGAATACGAAAAGCGCTTTTTCTACGTTTATTTTATGCGCAATTTTGGAGCGATTTCGCTGGAGCGGTTTTTTGAAATTTGCGCCGAGGAAAAGGATGAGCGATACTACGTGCAAATGGCGGCGGCTTGGTGTTTAGCCGAGGTTTTTATCAAATTTGACGGCGCGGGGCGAGAGCTGCTAGAGAGCGGGCGACTGAATAAATTTACCCACAACAAAACGATCTCAAAGATCCGCGACAGCTACCGCGTGCCAAAAGACGTAAAAGACGCGCTTTTGGAGCTCAAAATCAAGTGAATCTCACAAAAGAGCCCATAAACAAGCTCGTGCTGCGCCTAGCCGCACCAGCGGGTGTCGCCATGAGCTTTAACACGCTTTACAACGTCACGGGTGTATTTTTTGCTGCGCGCATCTCGACTCAGGCGCTAGCGGGCTTTTCGATGAGTTTTTTGCTCTACATCAGCGTCGTGGGCGTGGGGCTTGGTTTTGGCTCTGCATTAACCGCGCTTGTTGGCAACGCGCTTGGCGGCGGCAAAGAAAAACTCGCTAAAATTTACGCCGCAAAGGGTGTGTTTTTCGTGCTTCTTTGCGCGTTTTTTATGGGGATTTCGGGCTTTATTTTTACGCCGCATTTGCTTAAAATTTTAGGCGCGAACGAGGAGTTTTTACACGAAGCCATGGCGTATAACCGCGTGATATTTCTCGCCTCGCCGTTTTTCTTACTCATAAAATCGCTAAACGGCGTGCTGGTGGCTACGGGCGACACGAAGAGCCTGCGAAACTGGCTTTTTGCGGGACTTTTTATAAATTTGGGCTTTTGCTTTTTTTACGTGGATTTTTGCGGGCTTGGTATCGGCGGGATAGCGCTGGCAACGGCTTCGGTGCAGCTTTTAGGCTCGCTATTTTTAGGCGTCAAGGTTGCAAGAACAGGCATGATAAATTTTTTAAATTTACGCTCATTTGCGCCCGAACTCGCCATCTACAGCAAAATTTTAGCCCAAGCCTTGCCCGCGTGCCTAAACTATCTCTCGATGTCGCTTGGCGGGCTCGTGCTCATGCATTTTATCAGCCGCTATGGCACGCACGCGGTCGCGGGCTATGGCCTAGCTCTTCGCATCGAGCAGATCGTTATGCTGCCGACGACTGGCATCGCGTCGGCAGTGCTGGGTATCGTGTCGCAAAACTTCGGCGCTCGCGAATACGCCAGAGTACGCGGCTGCTACGCCTATGCGGTCAAATTTTTAGCGGTTTATTGCATTTTTGCGACGGCTTTTTGCCTGGGGCTCGGCGGGATTTTGGTTGGGTTTTTTGACGAAACGCCTGAGGTCGTGAGCGCGTCAAGGGGCTATTTTGCGGTAAATTCGCTAGCTTTTATGGGTTACGCGCTTATAAATCTCTCCGGCTCGACGCTTCAAGGCGTAAAAAGACCGGCGGCGGTTTTTGTTTTAAATTTTACCCGTCAGATAGTGCTGCAAATAGCGCTCTACTCGCTTGTAGCCGATGTTTTTGGCGGCGAGTTGCAAGATATTTTTAAGGCGATGTTTTTTAATGTTTGGTTGATCGGGCTAACTTTTTTCTTTTATACCAAATTTGTTCTTAGCCGAATTTGCGCGGCTTGAAGCGAAAATTTTCGCAAATTTTCAAATTTAAGCTTATTTTTCTTGACATACCGTATTTTTTTGGCTACAATGCGCCTTTTCAATAAGTAGGCTAAACTCGCAATGCCTCGGGGTGTAGCGCAGGCTGGTTAGCGCATCTGGTTTGGGACCAGAGGGCCGAAGGTTCGAATCCTTTCACCCCGACCATTTGTTAGATGGTGAGTGTAGCTCAGTCGGTTAGAGCATCAGATTGTGGTCCTGAGGGTCGTGGGTTCGATTCCCATCACTCACCCCACTTGGGCGCTCGTAGCTCAATTGGATAGAGCGACAGACTTCGGATCTGTAGGTTATGGGTTCGACTCCTATCGGGCGCGCCACTTTGTTTTTATGCGCTCATAGCTCAGCTGGATAGAGCAACGGCCTTCTAAGCCGTAGGCCTCAGGTTCGAATCCTGATGGGCGTACCACTTTATTATTGTTGTGCGGATGTGGTGAAATTGGCAGACACGCCAGACTTAGGATCTGGTGCCCCACGGCGTGAAGGTTCAAGTCCTTTCATCCGCACCATTCTTTTTTATAACCTGAAACAATCTTATGCCATTAAAATTAAGGTTAGCCTTGATTATAGAAAATATTAGATATTTTTCTTGTTTCTTGACATGTAATAATGTTTTTTGTATAATCTCAATTCTTTTTTAAGCAAATGTCTTGCTAGCTCAGTCGGTAGAGCATCTCACTTTTAATGAGGGGGCCGTTGGTTCGAATCCAACGCAGGACACCATTTTTGGGTTTATGACCCTTTCGTCTAGTGGCTCAGGACTCTACTTTCTCTGTGTAGAAACAGAGGTTCAAATCCTCTAAGGGTCGCCAGATATTTTTAAATTTTTAGGTCGCTTAGCTCAGTTGGTAGAGCGCCACCCTTACAAGGTGGATGTCATAAGTTCGAGTCTTATAGCGACCACCATTTTAGGTGCAGCGGTAGTTCAGATGGTTAGAATGCCGCCCTGTCACGGCGGAGGTCGCGGGTTCGAGCCCCGTCCGCTGCGCCATTTGTCTTGTTAGCTCAGTCGGTAGAGCATTTCACTTTTAATGAAGGGGTCGCTGGT
>CALISV010000183.1 GCA_938041615.1 uncultured Campylobacter sp.
TCTCTACCGTAGGCTACCGCGTCGCAAACGCCGCCTAACAGCAGCGCCTCGCCCTCAGATGCCTTTGTGATGAGTCCGACCGCGATTACCGGGATGCTAACGGCCTGCTTTACGGCCTTAGCGTAGCCAGCCTGATAAAGCGGCGTAAACGCAGGCGCGCTATCCGTGCGCTCAAAAAGTCCGCCCGCCGAAACATGGATAAACGCCGCACCCAAAGCCTCGAGCTCTTTTGCTAGCCGCACGCTATCCTCTAAGCTCCAGTCGCCCTTCACCCAGCTATCCGCGCTTATGCGCACGCCGACGGGGATTTGCACCGCGGCTTTTATCTCGCTTAAGATTTCTTTTAAATATCTCGTACGATTTTCGAAGCTCACGCCGTATTCGTCGTCTCGCAGATTGATCTCAGGCGAGAGAAATTCGCTGATGAGATAGCCGTGCGCGGCGTGGATCTCGGTCGCGGCGTATCCGGCGCGCTCGGCTCTGACCGCGGCCCGGGCGAAAGCTTGCTTGACCAAGACGATGTCCTCTACGCTCATTTGTTTCGGCGTTTTGTAGCTCTCGCTAAATTTCAGAGCACTAGGCGCGATCAACCCCTCGCACTCGCTTTTTCTACCGGCATGCGCGAGCTGGACGGCCATAGCGGCGCCGTATTTGATGCACTCTTTGACGAGCCTGGCGTGCGCCTCTAGCTGCTCGTCGTTCCATAACCCCAGATCGCGGCTCGTGATCCTACCTCTAGGCTCGACGGCCGTAGCCTCGACGATGATGAGCCCGACGCCTCCCAGCACCCGTGCGGCGTAGTGCAAGCGGTGAAAGCACCTAGGACAGCCGTTTTCGTTTTTGGCCTTATACATGCACATCGGCGGCATCACGATGCGGTTTTTGATCTGCAGATCGCCGATTTTTAGCGGCGCAAAAAGCAAGCTTTGCATGAGAAATCCTTTAAAGATTATTTGCGGCTATTTTAGGATATTTGTTTAAATTTATTTAGTTGAGCGGCAAATTTCAGTAGCTGACAGGCGCGCGCAGTAAGGCTAACGAGCTGCAACGGCCTTTATTTTATTTCCATCAAATTTGAAAATTTTACTCGCCGCCGCTAAAAATAGAAGTAAGGTACTCATCTACATGAGTGCCGTCTTTTTTCATCCGTTTTAGCTTTAGTTTTACATTAGCATCTTGCCAAAGTATCGGCGGCAAGACAAACATCACCCTATCAAGGCTAAATTTTCTCACGTCATCGCGCCAGCCATCCCAGCGGTAAAGCTCGTAAAATTTAGATATATCGCCGCAAAGCGCCCAGTACAAAAACTGCGAGCAGCCAAGCTGCGTATCCTCCCATTCGCCGCTATCTGGCGCGTAGTAAAAGACATTGCCGGCTTTGCCATCAAATGCGCCGCCGTTTATCGCGAAAAATCCGCCCAAAATATCGTCCGCCACGAGCAAATAACTAGGCATCTACCCAGCCTCGCTAAAGCTTTTGCCAACGTTGAAACCGTAAATTCCGCGCTTCATCTGCTCACATCCAGAGCCAAGCACGCGCAGCCAACCGCCGTCTACCACGATACCGCCGCAGCCGTATACAAGCGCTCCCATCGGCGAGCGTGTAGTGACCTGAAGTCCCAAAAGCTCGCTTTGAGCCCTACCCTCGTCACGCGGTAAAATCTCATAGCTATTTTTGGCCTCTTTTAGCCACTCTTCTATTAGCGCCCAGCTCAGCTCATTTGCATCTATAAGCTCGCCCAAAGCCTCATCGTGCGTCCTTTGGTCAAATTTGATGAAATTTAAAAGAAGGATTTGGCGAGTTACCCCGCCAAATTTATATCAGTAGATTATTTTGCGTCCCAAGCTAGGATAGTGTTGCCTTCGGCGTCGGTCGCCACGTCGCCCATGCCCATGATGTTGTAGCCGCAGTCG
>CALISV010000184.1 GCA_938041615.1 uncultured Campylobacter sp.
TTGAGGGGATAGATTTTTCAAAAATGGGACAGATGCTCGAGGAGGCGCAAAAAAAAGCGCAGGAGATCGAGCAAGAGAGCCAAAAACGCGAATTTAGTGTAAAAAGCGGCGGCGGGCTCATTAGCGTCAGAGCAAACGGCAAGGGCGAGGTGCTCGATATCAGCATCGACGACAGCTTGCTAGAGGACAAGGAGAGCTTGCAGATCTTGCTCATCAGCGCCGTAAACGACGTGCTAAAGATGATCGAGGACGACCGCAAGAACGCCGCGTCAAGGATGCTAGGCGGCTTTGCCGGCATGGGGCTAGGGCAATGAAACGCGCAGCTATCTCGCGCCGTTTGGACGCGGTTTTTGGGCTCGCGCGGTTAAATTTTGTTGGCGCTTTGGACAGTGCGGCTGTAAAATTGAACTCAAATTTAGCCCACAAATTTTGCTCTCCACTTTTTGCGGTTTTTGTGATTTGCGCATTTGCCGCGTCGCTTAGAGCCCAGCCGCGCCCGACGCAGGATGATTTTAACGCTTGCTTCGAGAAAAACTTACCCGCCATGGTAAACGTCGCGGGTAACGGTGGCATCGCGATCACGCCAAATCTAATCGCCGTGCCAAAAGGCGAAACTCCCGTGAAAAACTACGTCAAATTTGACCCGTATCTGGGCCTCTATCTGGTCGCCTCGGACGCCAAACTCGAGCCTATGAAGATGGCCGACGATAACGCGACTAAAAAAAGCGACTGGGTTAGCGTCACGCGCGATCTAAACGCGACCGTCTACGGCCACGTAAAGGCGCAGGCGCAGGCGCTAGGCGAGCTGGACGTGCTCACGTTTGACGTAAACGGCACGGGCGCCGTGCTAAGTCCGTGCTGCAAGCTACGCGGTATCGCAGTAGGCGGGGATAAATTTGTCCCGAGCCGCTATTTACGGCACTTTGCGGCGTATAAAGATGTGTACTACGGCGACGTGGGCGCAGTTTTTGAGGAGCGAGAGGGCAAACTCTACGTAAAAGGAGTCGATCCGCTCGGACGCGGCGCGGCGCTGATGGTGGGTGATGAAATTTTGAGCGTAAACGGCGAGAAATTTGAGAGCTTGCGCGAGCTAAACGAGAGGATTTTGTTCGCCAAAAAGGGCGAACGGCTCAAATTTGAGATCATGCGCGGCGATGAGGTTTTGAGATTTGGCGTGGCAGTCTCTGATGACGCGGCCAAAAAAGAGCAAAAAGCGCCGACGAAAGCGGATAAAAAGGCCGTCTCTAGCGACGCAAAACCTCAGTCTATACCGCAAAGCAGCGATGCCGCGAGCGTGCAAAAGCTCTACGGCATAACCTTTGACGAGAAGCTAACGGTAAAAAGCGTGGACGCAAACTCGGGCGCGGCGAAATTTGGCGTCAGGGTCGGCGACAAGCTGATACAGGTGGGGCAAAAAACGGTCTCAAGCCGCAAAGAAGCGCTCGGCCTGCTCGCTAAAGGCGGCGGTCAAAATTTGCTCTTTAGGCGCAACGGCTTTGACTTTTTTTACAACGCGCGGTAGTCGCTGGCGGCAAATTTGACGCCTTTGCAGGTTAAATTTGAGAAATTTAGCCTGCGCCCGACCAGTCGGCAAAAATAAAACGGAGAATAGATGCAAAAACAAAATTTAGCGGTAAAATCAAAATCCACTAGCAATGATCAAATTTGCGTTCAAAGCGCGGCGAAATCGTCAAATTGGAGCGAGTCGCGGGCGCTGCCGAAGGATCAAATTTTAGCTCGCAGTTCGCGTGCGAGTTCGTCTCAAAATCGCTCTAAAATTTTAAACTCGACCAAAGCCAAAACTAGCTCCGAAAATCCGACTCAAAGCCCGAAAAACCGAGTAAATTTGATCTCGCTAAATGCGGCAAAAGGCTCGTGTTTTAGCTCGGGCGCAAACTTGCAGCCGCATGCAAACCAAACCGCTCTTAGCACCGCCGATCAGGACGCGCTTTTGGCCGAGTTTAAGGCGTTTTTGAGCGCGCATTTGCCAAGCAACCCTAGCTTTCATCCGTGCTTTGACGAGGCGCTTTCGTACACGCTAAAATCGGGCGGCAAGCACTTTCGCGCGATGCTAGTCGCTGGCGTCGTAGCGGCGGTGCGTCCCGAGCGCAAAGAGGCGGCGTTTCACATCGCGCTGGCATTTGAGACGATGCACAGCTACTCGCTCATCCACGACGATCTGCCTGCGATGGACGACTCGGATCTGCGCCGCGGGCAGCCTAGCTTGCACGTCAAATTTGACGAAGTAACGGCGATCCTAGCGGGCGACGCGCTAAACACCCACGCCTTTTATCAGATAGCAAGGGCTCCGCTGGATGCGGACGCGCGCATAAAATGCGTCGAGATCCTAAGCCGCAACGCCGGTATCTACGGCATGGCGCTAGGGCAGGCGGTGGATTGTTATTTCGAGAATCAAAAACTAGGGCTTGAGGAGCTAAAATTTTTGCACATCCATAAGACTGCGCGCCTCATCGCAGCAAGCTTGCAGGCAGGCTGCGTCGTGGCGGGGCTAGACGAGGCGGAGGCTGCGCGCATATACGACATCGGGCTTGATCTGGGGCTGGCGTTTCAGATCGCAGACGACATCATCGACGCGACGCAAAGCGCCGAAACGGCGGGCAAACCGACGCATAACGATGGCGCAAAAAACTCATTTACCAACCTTCTTGGCGTAGAGGGCGCGGTGCAGGCTAAAAACGAGCTCATCGCAAAGATAGAGCGCGAGCTAGGCGGCGTGCATGCGGGTATACGCGCTATCGTGACGGGTCTCATCGACAAGCATCTACGGTAAATTTAGCTTAAATTTGCGTTTAAAGCGGTCAAATTTGAGCAGTTAAATTTGAGCCGTCAAATTTCGCAAATTTTATCCTTAACCACAAAACTCTATCCGCTCGGTATAAATAAACCATCTCGTAAACCGTGCCGATCCCGCCGTAAATTCGGCAAAATTCGGCGTCCTTTTTATGCTATAATCGTTTAAATTTATCAAAAGGAGAGATAATGAAAAAATTAGCTTTATCGCTTGCGCTTTTGTGTGCGGCGGCGTTTGCCAAAGAGTACGGCT
>CALISV010000185.1 GCA_938041615.1 uncultured Campylobacter sp.
GCTTATGGATCTGCGAGATCCTACTCTCGGTGATCTGCAAAATTTCGCTGATCTCTTTTAGACTCAACTCCTCGTAATAATAAAGCTGCACGATGAGCTGATCACGCTCCTCAAATTCGTTTAAAATTTGAGCTATCTTTTCTATCAAGTCCTCTTTTTCGACCCGCTCGAGCGTATTTTCCTCGCTCATAAGCTCCATTTGATCGTCGATATTTAAAACGGCGACGACCGCGCTCACATTTCTTGCTTCGCTCACTTTTTCTATATCGACGCCAAGCTTTCCGGCGATATACGCATCGTCTGGCTCGTGCTCAAATTTATTAAAATACTCGTCCACCAAAGCCTCGATAGACTTTACCAAAGTGCGGTCCGAGCGACTAACCACGTCAAGCCCGCGTAAAAAATCAAGCATCGCGCCGTAAACTCGCTTTTGCGCGTAGCCCCAAAACGAGTCGTTTTGCTCTTTGTCGTATTTTCTAGAGAGCTTTACCATCTCCTCAAGCCCGGCGCCGATCAGGTCGCTAACGTCGATATGAGCGGGCAAGCGCTCCTTTAGCCTAAAAGCCATCGCGCGAAGAGCGGGCATATAGGCTAGTACGATGTCGTCTTGCTCTTTTTTTATCGTCTGGGCGTATGGATTAAGCGGCTTTTGCATTACTTTCGTTGCTCTTATTTAACGTTTGTTTTATCAGTATATTTTCGTTTGCGAGCTTGTTTAAGAGATTATCTATTCGCTTTTCTCTAAGGGCTAGTTCGCCGATGAGATAATCAGCCCTCTGCTCGTATAGTTCCTTATCAAACCGCCTTTTTAGCGACGATCTAGCGTCTAAATAATTTATAATAACTACGTGTACCAAAAGATAGAAAAAAAACGTAACGAGAAACGTATAAACCAGCATATCTATCGGGTCGCTCAGCTTTAACGCCGAAAAAGTCACGCCGATGAAAAATCCGCAAACCGTAAAAAATGCTATAAAATTTTCCGCTCTCAAAGTAAAATCCTAAATTTAAAATTGCTCCATTAGCCGCCTAAAAAAGCCGCTGAAGCTGTTGTTCGTACTTGGATTAAGCACTTTTTGTTCCAATCTATAAAGTAGCTTTGACGCCACCTGCTCAAGCTCCATGCTCGCGGCATCGTATCTGCTGTCGTCGGTAAAAAGCGTGCGCTGTTTTATGCTGCGAGAGACGTTTTTATCCTCGCTAATAGCGCCTAAAAACTCCA
>CALISV010000186.1 GCA_938041615.1 uncultured Campylobacter sp.
CTCGGTGGAATGGGTGACGAGCAGGATGGTGGTGCCGCGCGAGACCAGCTCCTCGTTTAGGGCTTTTGCGACGGCTAAATGTCCGCCCGTGCCGCCACCACAGATTACGATAGTGCCGCTTTCTATTTTGTTTAGAGGTTCGCCGCTAGTTAAATTTGACGGCGAAATTTCAGCTAAAATTTGTTTGTCTTTTAAATTTTCAGGCGTCAAATTTTACTCCTTGCCGTTTAAATTTGGGATGTTCAAATTTGCCTTACCGTGCCGCAAATCAAATTTAAGCTCAATCTTTTACTTTTTTGCTCACCATCAGCACCATACCGACACCTATGCAAAGCGCCAGGATCGAGCTGCCGCCGTAGCTTAGAAACGGCACGGCGATACCTTTGATAGGCGTGATCGAGGTGATGCCGTATGAGTTCATGATAAACGAAAACGAGATGAGAAGTCCGACGCCGAGCGTAAATAGGTGGTAGACTTTGTTTTCGCTCCTTGACGAGACGCGAAAGATGCGAAAAAGCAAAATCAAAAGAAGCGACGTGATGATAAGTATCCCCAGTACCCCGACCTCCTCGGCGATACCGGCAAGTACGAAGTCCGTGTGCACTTCGCTCAAAAATCCGAGCTTAAACACGCCAGCCCCCAGCCCTTCGCCAAAAAATCCGCCGTGCTTTATCGCATTTAGCGAGTGCGAGATCTGATAGGGCTCAGGTACGCCCTCGACGCGAAACATATTTGCCATATTTTCGGGCATAAGCGAAAGGACCATATTTTGCACCGTGCCCCACCATGATTTGATACGTAAAATTCGGTGTTCTGACGTGAAAATAGCTACAAAAGCAAGCACTGAAGCGCCCGCCATACCGATGACGAAAAGCCGCTTGCTAGTGCCGGCAAAAAGCATCATAACGATAAGCGTAAGCGCCAAAACGACGACTTGGCCGAGGTCGTTTTGAAGGATGGCGATGAGATAAACGGCTATCAAAAACAAAAACATATAAGGCAAAATGAGCTTAAATTCCTGCTTTAGGCTCTTTTTGCTACCGTCGATCTTGCGTGCAAAACTCCATGCCAAAAAGTAAACGAAACCGATCTTAAAAAACTCGACCGGCGCTAGAGAAAAGCCCGGCAAACGTATCCAGCGCTTTGCACCGCCCGCATCGGTTACTAGCGAGCTAGGCAGCGCGTGCATAGCTCCCATCGCGATAGCGCAAAAGCCGAATAGACAAAATCCGATCCAGACCATCGACTTATCGGGGTCTAGGCGAGAGATACCCCACATCAAAAATATCCCGATCGCCCCCACGACAAGCTGTCTGATGAAAAAATGATAAGGCTCGTAGTTAAAGAAAAGCACGGTAAAAACGGGCAAGGAGAGCGAAAAAACGACGCCGATAGTAATGAGCGCGACGCAAGAGTAAAATATCCACTTATCCGCCTGCATTTTTCCCTTTCCCGAGTTAAATTTAAAGGCCGATTTTACTTAACTATGACTTACAAAGATGTTAATCGGACGTTTATATATTTCAAAATTTAGCTAAAAAATCGTCCTAAAAAACAAAAGTATACTAACATAAATTATATAAATGTAAAATTTTAATTTGGTATTAAGTAAATAGTTTGTAACATACGCGCGTTATGCAAATTTAGCATAAAACCAATAAGGAGTCTAAATGAGAGTTAAATTTTCAGTTGTCGCATGTGCGGTTTTGGCACTATTTACGACGCAAGTAAATGCCGCAGATACGGTTAAGCTAGAAGGCGTCGAGATAAACAGCGTCGGCGATAACATCAGCGAGAGCGGTATCAGCGAAGGCATCCTCGCTAAAAACGTACAAAACGGTATCCTAGCTGGCAAAAAGGTACTAGATACCCCGTATCAGATAAACACGATCACAAAAGAAACGATGAATCACCAAGGCGTGACCGGCTTTGAGGAGGCGGTGAAATACTTCCCGTCCGCGCAAGTTCAGATGAGAGGCGGCACCACGGTCGGTCGTCCGCAAACTCGCGGCTTTGAGGGTAGCGTCGTGGGTAACGTTTTTTGGGACGGCTTTTACGCTATCTCGACTACGGCGATTCCTATGGCGATGTTTGAGAGCTTGCAGATACAAAACGGTCTTGCCGGCTCGCTCTACGGCCCGCAAAATCCGGTTGGCGTCTTTAACTATACGAGAAAACGCCCAGTAGATAACGAGCACAGCATCTGGGCGGACTACGCTTCGCGAGAGCACTTTGGCGTGGGCGTGGATAGCTCGATGAAATTTGACAAGGTAGGCTACCGCGCGGTCGTATACGGCTCAGACGGCGCAAAACAAGTAAAAGACAGCAACTATCAGCGCCGCCTAGCCAGTATCACGCTCGAGTTTTATCCGACCGAGTCGCTTACGTTTGAGACTGCGGCTAGCTACTACGAGCACAACACTCACGGCTTTGCTGGACTTTTTGCGCTTTACGTAAAAGACGGCATGATCAGAAACGACCTAAAGCTACCGGATCCCGTCGATAACAAAACTCCGGGCCTTGGTCAGCCATACGGCGGTATGAATCTAAAAACTACTACGGCTAGCGCTAAATTTAAATACGCTCCGAGCGAGGATTGGTATTTCGAGGGCGGATATCAGTTCCAGCGAGCAGACCGCCACATACATAGCGTCGTAAACAGAATCACCGATAAAAACGGCAACTACGATACCTATCACAGCGGCGGAGCGACGGCGGCGTATAGATTTGACCTACCTAGCGGCTATTTAAAGGCGGTCACGGACTTTGATACCTGGGGGCTAAATCACAACTTTAGCGTGCAGGCAAACGGATATAGATATGTGCAATATCGCTACTCAAATTTAAGCACGACTACGAAAGCGGGCTCGGCAAATATCAACGATCCTAAAATTTTCCCGCATCCAAACTCTAAAAAAGGCTCAAATTTATATAAACTCAGCACAACCGATATGAAAAATATCTCCGTGCTAGACGATATCACGATAAATGATAACTTTAGCTTGCTACTAAGCCTCTCAAACAGCTGGATAAAAGAGCGCACTCGCCCGGCTATAACCGCTACGCAAAGACAGCTAAAACCTATCGTGACCAAATACGACGAATCCGGCCTTAGCTACGGCGCGAGCCTGGTATATAAACCTGTTGAAAACGTGAGCACCTATATTACCTTTGCCGATAGCTTGCAACAAGGCGGCAGCGGCACGAACACCGACGGCACGACCAGCGTGCTAAAACCGTATCGCTCGAAACAATACGAAATAGGTGCTAAAGCTCGCATAAACGAGATCGACTTTAGCTCGGCGGTGTTTAGGATACAGCGCCCTATCGCCTATGTCGGCAGTAGCGGCAAATACGATGTCCAAGGCGAGCAGGTAAACACGGGCTTTGAGTTTATGAGCGGCGGCAAAATCACGTCAAATTTAAGCGTTCTAGGCGGATTTACGCTGATAAACTCTAAATTTAAAGATCCGCTACTAAAAGGCGCAAACGGCAAAGTCGTAAACGGCGTGCCTAAACTAAACTCGAATTTGCTATTTGACTACGTCGTGCCAAATACCGAAAAGCTCGCATTTAGCGCAAATTTCCACTACACGAGCAAGATGTACATCGACGATCTAAACACTCAGGCTACGCCTAGCTTTTTCGTCACGGATCTTGGCGTGAGATACGTTAGCCGCGCGATGCTGGGCAAGCAAACCACTTTGCGCTTTAACGTAAATAACGTATTTAACAAAAAATACTGGGCGGGCATGTATCCTGCAAGCGCCGACGGCGCAGGCACCAGCGCTAGTGTTCTTGGCGTAGCTAACGGGCTAAGCCTGGGCGAGAGTAGGATGTTTATGCTGTCGGCCGAAGTCAAATTTTAATTTGATTTAGAGCTTGCCTCGCGAGCGTCTTTAACGTAGCTAGAAATTTTCTCCATCGATAAACTATACGTTCTATCTTCGGTAGAAAATTTCTTCGCGCCTTAAAGCCGTCTCGCGATACTACCTTCAAATTTAGCACCTTCGTATGTATTTATCCGCTCAATTTTGACTAAAACAAAAACTTAACCTAAGATGCCCGCAAAGTAAACATAAATTTATTAAATTTAAAAAATATATTACAGATAAATTGCGGATTAAGGTAATAAGATGTAACATCGGCTTATTTAAATATAAAAATAAATATTTTAACACTTCAACAAAGGGGTATAGATGAAAATTAAAATTTCATTCGCCGCGTGCGCGGTTTTAGCACTATTTGCAGCACAAGCAAACGCGGCCGAGACGGTCAAGCTTCAAGGCGTCGAGGTAAACAGCGTCGGCGATAATATCAGCGAGAGCGGTATTAGCGAGGGCATACTAAACAAGGGCGTCGCCAGCGGTCCGCTAGCGGGCAAAAAGGTGCTTGATATGCCTTATCAGGTAAACACGATGTCGATCGAGGCGATGAATCACCAAGGCGTGGCCGGTTTTGAGGATGCGGTGAAGTATTTTCCTTCAGCGCAAATCCAAACTAGAGGCGGCATCGAGGTAGGCCGTCCGCAGACTCGCGGCTTTCAGGGCTCAGTCGTCGGTAACGTACTTTGGGACGGCTTTTACTCGGTTTCTACTACGGCTATACCTATGTATATGTTTGAGGGGCTTCAGATACAAAACGGCCTTGCCGGCTCGCTTTACGGCGGACAAGATCCGGCAGGCATCTTTAACTACAC
>CALISV010000187.1 GCA_938041615.1 uncultured Campylobacter sp.
CGACATCGCCGAGCTCATCGCCAAGGCCGGCGATGATCGCTTTTATCTCAGCCTCCAGCTCGTCTGAACTTAATTGCTTTGGCAAATAGCCGTTTATGATATCGATCTCTTTTTGCTCGTTTTGCGCCAGATCGTCCCTGCCGCCGTTTTTATACTGCTCGATAGAGTCCATGCGGCGTTTGATCTGGGTTTGCAAGATCGGTAGCACCTTTTCATCGGTCATCTCGATACGCTCGTCGACTTCGACTTGCTTGATGACTGAGTTTATGAGTCTTAGCGTGTCGCGGCGAAAGTTATCTTTTTCTTTCATCGCAGTCTTGATATCGTCTAAAATTTTCTCTCTGATAGTCACTTTTTCTCCTTTAAATTTAAGTGGACAAATTATAACGAAGCTAAAATTTAAAGCTAATAAAACCGCCTAAATTTGGCTTGCTTAAGAAAAATATAGCTATAATTAACCATTCATTTTTAAAAGGACTTGCTTGAGAAGCGACAATCTTTTTGCCTTTGCGATCTTCGCTATTACCGCGTTTGGATTTTTCGTTTGGGGCTATCAGTACATCCCGACTCATCACTTTTTGCTTTTCAGTATCGCTAGTATTTTCGGTATCTTTATGGCGTTTAACATCGGCGGCAACGACGTTGCAAACTCCTTTGGCACGAGCGTAGGCGCCAAGACCGTCACGATAAAGCAAGCCCTAGTTATAGCCGCTATTTTCGAGCTTAGCGGCGCGATATTCGCCGGCGGCGAGGTAACCAAAACCATACGCGAAGGCATAGTGAGCTTCCCGCAAGAGGGCACGGAGCCGATGCTTTTCGTACTGATTATGATGTCGGCGCTTTTGAGCTCGGGCATTTGGCTATTTATCGCGTCTAAAAAGGGTCTACCCATCTCCACGACGCACTCGATCGTAGGCGGTATCGTTGGCGCCGGGCTTACGATGGGCTTTACGACGATGAGCGGAGATAAGGCCCTAGCCATGGTTTCCTGGGGTGAGATAGGCAGGATCGCCGTTAGCTGGGTCATCTCGCCGCTACTAGGAGGCATCCTTTCTTACTTTATTTACGGCTACATAAAATCTAAGATTTTGATCCCGACTCGCAAATTTACCCTTGAGCTAAAAGTGCTAAAACGTGAGCGCAAAGCCTACAAAGAGCGCTATTTACAAGGGCTAAAAACAAAACCCGAAAGCGAGCAGATAAGGATACTAAGCAAGATCGCGGTCCTAGATGAGGACGACGTCGAAAGCGGCGAACGCAGCGAATACAAGCTCGCGATCAAAGCAATGAAAGAGCGCGAAAAAGAGTTAGATACGTCAAAAGCTATGCGTAAGCACATCCCGATGGTGGCCGGCATCGGCGCGATCATCATCTCGTCGATGATGCTATTTAAAGGCCTAGCGCACCTAAATCTCGACATCGGCTTCATCGGCACGATCTGGATCATCTGCGTCATCGGCATAGTCACCTATCTCGCTACGCTTGCGATGATAAACGTCATGAAAAAAGATAACGCAGAAAAGAGCACGAACCGCATTTTCTCGTGGTTTCAGATATTTACGGCCTCCTCGTTTGCATTCTCTCACGGCGCCAACGACATAGCAAACGCCGTAGGTCCATTTGCCGCGATCCTAGACGTGCTAAAAACAGGCTCGATAAACGCCACCGCTCCGGTGCCGGGAATTGCGATGGTGACATTTGGCATCTCGCTCGTGGTCGGGCTTTGGTTTTTGGGTAAAGAAGTCATCACCACGATAGGCAGCAAGCTAGCCGAGATCCTACCTACGACTGGCTTTAGCGCTGAGCTAGCCGCTAGTACCGTTATCCTGCTAGCTACCAAGCTAGGTATCCCTGTTTCCTCGACGCACATCCTCATCGGTGCGGTGCTTGGCATCGGTATCCTAAACCGCGACGCCAACTGGAAAATGGTCAAACCTATCGTGCTTGCGTGGGTCATTACCCTACCGATCGCAGGCGGCTCGGCGGCACTTATTTACATGCTTCTTAAGACCGTACTAGGCTTGTAAATTTTACTATTTGCAAGCTTTCGGTTCATGCTTTTTAGCCCTAAATTTTACAATTTTGACTTGATTATTTTTGGCAAAATTGTATTTTAGTGCAGTTTGCCGTCTCGTCAAATTTGACATCCGTAGCCCGTTTGAGTATTAAGGTTTTGCAGCACGAGACGAGTATAAAAGCAATTTTTACTCGTTGCTTATTAACGAGAGGTTTCTACAGCCGATCTCATCGCCCATCTCACAGCCCATTTTGTAAAATTTCATCGCCGCTTCCAAGTCTGCGGTTTTAACGCCTAGCGAAAACTGATGCATACCGCCTAGATTTGAGCAGCTTTGCGCATGTTCTAGCTGCAGGCACGACTTCTCATAGAGCCTGCGCGCCGCGGTAAAATCGTGCTCCGTACCGCGTCCTAGGCGGTAAAAGTTAGCCGCGTTATAGCAGCCGTATTTGTTACCGAGTTTGCAGGATTTCGCAAATATCGTCAAAATCTCGCTCTCTTCCTTGCTTTTTAGCTTTTGATGTAGCGATCCTAGATTTGAGCAGGCGATACCCTCTTTATCGTCGCAGGCTTTTTGGTAGCACAGCTTAGCGCGCTCGTAGTCTTTGTCGTTTTCAAATTTCACGCCCGTATTGTTACACTCTTTTGGGGTTTTATCGTCGCAGATGTGCTTTATTTCGGCATTTGTGATAGGCATTGGGGTGCCAGGGTTTGCCTTTTTTTGTGCGGCACAACCGCTAGCAAACGCCGCAACCAGCGTAAAAATGATAACGTGCGAGATAGTTTGAGAAATAGCGCGTTTCAAAATTTAGCCTTAAGAAAAATTTGCCTTAATCTTACCTTACGTTCGCCAAAATAACGCTTAAAATAAACTTTAAAAACTCAATTACAATCAAACATAGACGAGTTTGTAACAAATTTATTGCTCATTAAAAGAGCGTTTCTAGCACGTTAAGACAAATTTACGCTTAATTTTATATCTAAATTTGGCGCCTATCGTCGTTCGTAAATTTAAAAATTTAATACCGACAAAAAGCGCCAAATTTATAGATTAGATCGCCGCGCTCGTAAATCAAGCCGCGCGGCAAAATCCAAAAATCACTTAGAAACTATACGTAAAGCCTAGATTAAACGTTCTTGGGTCGCCGTAGACCATCTTGTTGTTTCCGATGCCCTCGAAGTATTTTTTGTTAAATACGTTATCGATGTTTAGCTGAATGTCAAAGTTTTTACTTATCTTGTAGCCAAACATCAAATTTGCCAGCGTGTAGGCCTTTTGCGTGATTTCGTTTGCGCCGCTACCGACGTAAATTTTACTTTTATACTGCACTCCCGCACCCGCTCTAAAGTCCGCTATAGAGTATTTGGCAAATAGATTTGCCGTAGTGCGCGAGCTTTCGGTGTCAAATTTCTTACCTTCTGCGTCCTTAGCGTTAAAGTGAGTAAGCCCAAGACCTAGGCTTAAATTTTGATTTATCTCGCCGTTTACGTCTACTTCAAAGCCCTTGCTCGTCACGCCCTTTTTAGCTTCGTACGCG
The DNA here is from genome assembly GCA_938041615.1 of uncultured Campylobacter sp. Taxonomy (GTDB): domain Bacteria; phylum Campylobacterota; class Campylobacteria; order Campylobacterales; family Campylobacteraceae; genus Campylobacter_A. Next base: position 3,556 of record CALISV010000187.1, read on the forward strand.
TCAGTCGTAGTGCCTGGGATCTTTTGTCCGGTTTTTGCACCTAGCTTATCTTGTACGACCTTAAATACGCCAAATGAAGCCGAAAGCGCGCCGTCAAAATAATCTCCCTTTATGCCAAGCTCATAGTCTTTACCTTGGATTGGATCTAAGTATTTGTCGTTGATATCCTTTACGGTTTGGGGTTTAAAGATGCTTGTATAGCTAGCATAAAGCGTGTGGTTTTCGCCGATGTCGTACGTGATGCCTAGATACGGCGTGATTTCTTGAGTGAAATTTCTATTTCCGTTGCCGCCCGTGATGCGGTACTTATAGTAGCTCATTCTGGCTCCTAGCAAAAACTTAAGCTCGTCCGTGATTGAGAATTTATTAGCCAAATATACGGCCTTTTGCACCGTTTTATCGGCGTTGTTTTGATCGGCGTAAGGTAGCTTCGGGTCGTCTAGGTGTAGGTTGTTAAAATCTATCCTAGTGCGCGCCGCATAGGCTAGGCCTGCCGGAGTCGTGCGGCTATTCCAGTAGCTACTGACGTTGTCGGAGCTTTTTTTATAGTTGTTGTACATAGCGCCGAAAACCGCCTCGTGAGGCAAGCTAAACGCTTCGTAGGGCAGGTTTACGTAGGCGTCTACGTTGTGGATATTTTCCTCGCGTTTGTTTGCATAGACGCTAAGCCCGCTAACATCGCCTGTGTCGTCTAAATTTACCTTGCCGCCGTAGTAGAGCAAATTAGTATCCGTATTTGCGCGGCGGAAGGAGTAGGAGAGATTTAGGCTGGCTTCGTTTTCAAAATAGTGCCTAAAATCGGCATAAACGTCAAAAGTCTTGATATCCCATCTAGTCCAAGGCTGCGAGAAAATTTCATTTTTACTAAACTCGCGCCTAACGTCGTTTTTATAAAACGCAGGCATTCCTCCCCAGCGTATGCCATGGCGCTTTAGCTCCTGATAAAAAGCGCCTAGGCTTAGCCACGAGCTATCCATGATATCTGCATCAACAACGCCGTAGATAGCGGTGTTTTTACGGTTATAGTAGTCCATATACGAGCGAGACTTCTCGTGCATAAACGACGCTCTAGCTCGCACGTTACCATCGGCAGTTACGGGAGTCTGCACGTCGCCCGATACGCCGTATCTATCGTAAGAGCCCGCACTTAGTTTGAAATTTCCCGTCAATTCTTTTGAATTTGCTCTTTTTCGGATGAAATCTAAGCTAGCCGCCGGATTGCCTGCACCCGCTAGTAGGCCGTTTGCGCCCTTTACGACCTCGACGCGCTCATACGGCAACATGCTCATATCGTTTGCGCCCAGGCTAAATCCGCCGAAACTTGGCATCGAATCAAGCAAATAATAATCTATCTTAAAGCCTCTTGCCGTAGGATATACGCGCTCGTCCCACTTGCTAAGCGTGACGCCGGGGATATTTCGCAAAAGCATCTGATAGTCATTGATATTTTGATCCTTTAGTCTGGCCTCGGTGATGACGGTTAGCGATTGAGGCGTTTGGCGCGAGGTGAGATCTAGGCCTCGTGGTGCTTTTTACAAGCTCTTTTGCGTTGTATTTGACATCGTCGCGCCTTTGTTCGCTCGTTACCTCCACGGCACGAAGCGTCTCTTTGCCGGCTGAACTCTCGCCGTTTTGGGCGGCTAAAATTTGAACGGACGCTAGCAAATTTATCGCCGCAACCGAAAACAAAATTTTATTTCTCATCTTTTTCTCCTTTTAAAATTTGATCTTTTTATCCACAAGTAAATCCCCGAAACGCTAAGCGCAAGCGGCGCTAAACCGCACAAAAACCAGATAAATTTGGTCGCTGCATTATAGTCGCCGTAGTGAGCGCGCCTAAACGTCGATAAAAATTTATCCGTTTTGCTTGCTAGCTCTATATCTTTTACGTCGATTAAATTTGCGCTATTTTTATCGTAAGTAACGGTGCTTGAGTACTGGCTATGCAGGAAGCTTTGCTGCGGTTTTTGCCCGTAAAGCGTGATATTTGCACCATCATAAAACGGAAAACTAACGTAATGCGTCCTAAATCCGGGCATATCCGAGGCCGCTTTTTGTACCAGGGCGTCGATTGAGATATTTTTGTCGTAAATTTGCGGACCGATTACGAATTTAGAATTATCAAAAGGCGGCATAAACATAAACCTAAGCTCCCACCAAGCACCGCTAAGCGCGACCGCAAAGATAACGGGCGTCGAAAAAACGCCGATAAATTTATGCGAATCGCTCATAAAAACCGCCATTCTCGCAAACCGAAGGCGCAGCAAATTCGCCCAAAAATTTCGGTAAATGATAAAGCCGCTAATCGAAATAATAAAAGCAAAAATCGCCGTTAGCCCAAGCAAAATTTGACCGCTTTTTTCAAGAAGCAAATTTTCGTGAAGCTCGGTAATAACCCCGATAAATCCGCTATCGTGCGGTACGAGACCGCTTTTTATCTCTCCGCTAAATGCGTCTAGATACACGCACGCCCACTCTTTTTCGCCCGCGCCGTGCTCTAGTAGCCAAATTTTGTCCGTTTTTTGGGGATCTACGTCGATATTCCAGCCTACGATCTCGTGATGCGGATACTCTTTTTCTATTTTTTCTCTCAGTTCGTCAAATTTTAGCCTCTTTTTATTGTCGATATCCGCTATATAGATGGTGTCAGGCATTAAAATATTATTTATCTCGTCTTTATAAACCAAAACCGAACCCGTAAAGCATACGATAACTAGCGGAATGCAAAATATCAGCGAAGCGTAAGTGTGAATCTTGTACATAATCTTTTTGTCAAGTATTTTCACGTTAAAAATTTGCCCTTTTAAAATTTACTTTAAATCGGCGCGGATTCTAGCATTTTAAAAATTAATAATTTCTAAAACCATTATCAAAAATATGGCTAGCAATTAGTAGGAAAAATACTTTGCGATAAAATTTTATCAAGCAAATTTAGCCGGTAAATTTGATCGTCCGTCAGACAAACAAAGCGCCGAATTTCGCTCGTAAAATTATGCCAATTAAAAGCTCGGCAAAATCGGCCGAGTAAAGCTGGCAAAGAAGGTTAAATTAGGCCGTAGGCAAAAGCGATTTTGACGCTTTAAATTTGAGTAAATTTTAAAAATCCAAAAACCAAGCAAAATCAGCCTAGGCGCAATTTGGCTGAGCCGTTAAATTTAAGCGCGAATTTAACTCAGGCCCAGCCGAAAGCAAGCTCAAATTTAAGCCCTAGATTTCCTCTCTTTTATAAATTTTACTCACAAATTTATCTATCTTATACGCCACGCCAAAGAGCGCAGGCACGACTAGCAGCGTTAGCAGCGTCGAGCTAATGAGCCCCGAGATCACCGAGATCGCCATAGGAGAGTTGCCCTCGTATCCAGCACCCCTACTAAGCGCAAGCGGTAGCATCGCAAATATCATCGCAAAAGTAGTCATCAGTATCGCTCGCAGTCTTTTGACGCCAGCTCGCACGATAGCCTCGTTTAGCGGCGCGCCCTCGTTTGCGTAGCGATTGGCGAAATCCACGACCAAAATCGCATTTTTGCCCACCATGCCAAAAAGTAAGATCGCGCCGACCATCACAAATAGGCTAAAGGAGTTACCGCTAAGATAGAGCCCGACCGCCACGCCGCCAAAGGCAAGCGGCATCGAGATCATAATGATGAGCGGCAAAATAAAACTCTCGTAAAGCGCAGCCAGGATCATATAGATGAGCACGACGCTAAGGCTGATCGTAAATACAAAGGCCGCGTTCGTGTCGTTCATCATCTCGATAAAGCCCGTCATCACGTAATCATAGCCCTCAGGCAAAATTTGACCGATATTTTCATCGATACCCTTTTGCACGGCGCCTAGCGGGACGTTATCCACGTTTGCGACGATCCTGATCTGACGCTGTTTGTTAAAGCGGTTTATCACAGAAAAGGTCTTGCTCGTCTTAAACTCCGCCACCGCGCTTAGGCTTATACTCTCGCCGTGGGCGTTTTTGATCTTTAGCTTTTGTAGCGCCTGCACGTCCTTGCGGTACTCGTCGTCAAACCTCAGTATCATATCGTACTGCGCGTCGCCGTTATCAAAGCTACCAAGCCTATTTTGCCCAAAGGACGCATATATCACCTGCGCGACCGCGCTAGGATCGACGCTTAGGCGTTTGGCCTTGTCTTTATTTACGCTGATTTGCAGCTCATTTATCTTATCCTCGTTATCGCTGCCCACGTCCGTCGTGCCCTCTATCGCGCGCACCATGGCGATGGCTTTTGGCAGGATTTCGTCTAGCTTTTCTAGGCTATCTCCCGTGATCGTTAGCTGCACCGGCTCGCTGTCGCTGCCCGTATCGACGTAGGGTATCTGCAGAACCTTGACGCTGAGGTCATCAAATTTAAGCTTTTTTCTATACTCGTCCATTATCTGCGTTTGGCGCTCTTTTCGCGAATCAAAGCCCTTTAAGCGGACGTAAATTTTAGCCTTATACGCGTCCTTTGAGTCTGTGTAGCCAGCGATCATATAGGAGTACTCGACGCGCGGATCGCTATCTACTGCGCGCACGACCTCGCCCGCTCTAGCGCTCATAGCCTCGACCGAGATGCCCGGGCTTGCTTTTAAAAATATCTCAAACTGTCCCTCGTCCTCGACTGGTAAAAAGTCCATGCCGACCTTGCCCGCTAGGCTCATACAAAGAGCCAGCACGCCAAAAGTGAGGATAACAAACGCGGTTTTAAACCTCAAAATAAGCTTCAAAAGCCGCTCATAACCGCTCTCAAGCGCCTCAAATATAGGCTCCGTCACGCGGTAAAATTTACTCTCGCCCTCGCTCAAAAACCTCGCCGCCAGGCTAGGTATCAGCATAATGCAAACCAAAAACGACACCACGATACCGCCGCTCACGCTCATACCAAAGGAGTTAAAATACTGTCCGACGATGCCCTCCATAAAGGCAATCGGAACAAACACGCAAAGCAGCACCGCGCTAATGCTAAGCACGCTAAATGCGATCTCGCGCACGCCCTCAAAGCTCGCTTTTAGCGGATTACTCTCGCCTTCTTGCATTTTTTTGGAGATATTTTCCACGACCACGATCGCATCGTCGATAAATATACCGATACCAAGCGTGAGAGCCAGTAGCGTGAGGCGGTTTAGATCAAAGCCCAAAACGTCGATGATAAAAAACGTCCCCACGATGCTAGCCGGGATCGCGAGCGCGGCGATGACGGTCGCGCTAAAGCTTCGCAAAAAGAAAAAGACGATGACGACCGTGAGCGCGACGCCTAGCATCATGTCAAATTTGACCTGATTTATGTGCTTTAGGATGCTTTCGCTCTTTTCATAAACCCGCTCTACTTCGTAGTTTGCGCCTAGTCTTGTCGCTAGATCGTCCGTTTTAGCTTTGAGCGCGTTTACCGTCTCGATCGTGTTTGCGCCGCTTACTTTTATAGCGTCAAGCAGCACTCCGCGCTTGCCGTTATATATCGCTACGGCGTCGGTGTCGTGATGAGATAGCTCTATGCGCGCGACGTCTTTTAAAAACACGTCCTTTTGTAGGCGTATCTCCTCTAGCTCGCGCACGCTTTTAGCGTCAAATTCGCTCTTTAAAAATATCTCAAACTCGCTGTTTTCGAGCTTTCCTAAAGGCACTTTTAAATTTTGCGATTTGATTATATTTATGACCGAGGCCGCGGTTAGAGCGTATTTATCGAGTTTAAAGGGATCAAGGTAAATTTTAATCTCAGGCTCCAAAAAGCCCTTATCATCGACCTTGCCAACACCTTTTACGCGCTGCAAAAACGGCTTTGCCTCGTCTTTGATCGCTTGCATGAGCGCGGTTAAATTTTCGTCCTTTCGGCTAACGAAAAAGCTCGCCACCTTGCCGCTGTCGCTGTTGATTTTCTCTATCTCGGGCTGGGCGTCGAGCTTTGCCTTTGCGACCTTGTCGCGCACGTCGTTCGCGGCGACGTCGATGTTTTTCTTGAGGTTAAACTCGACCATGACGATGCTGAGGTTGTTAAAGGTATACGACCTAATCTTTTTGATACCGTCTATCGTCGAGACCTCGTCCTCGATCTTTTTAGTGACCCTGCTCTCGATGAGGCTCATATCGCCCGGCGCGTAGGTCGTGATCTTAACCAGCGGGATGACGACCTCGGGAAAGAGATTTACCGGCATCCTAAGAAGCGACATCGCGCCGAAAAATACGAGCGCGACGAAAAACATCAGCGTCGTAATCGGGCGATTTATGGCTAGTTTATACATTTCGGGCCTTCGTTAAAACGGGCTTTTGCGTCAAATTTACCCGTCCGCCCTGCTGCGCAAAAAGCGTTTGGCGTTTAGCGGCTAGTAAAATTTGCGCCGCGTCAAATTCGGTATTTAAATTTATGCCGCCTTTTTTATGCGACAAATTTGGCACGCTCATCAAATTTGCATTTTTCGCGGTGGCGTCAAATTTAACTACATTTGCCAAATTTGAGCTCAAATTTACCGTAAATTCGGCACTTAAAAAATCAAAAAAGGCAAAAAAATGATAACCGCAAAGGCTCTT
>CALISV010000188.1 GCA_938041615.1 uncultured Campylobacter sp.
CTCGTCGGTAGTGACCGAGTAAAATTTAAATCCAACGAAGTATAGAGCAAAAAGACGAGCCGCTATTTCAGCGACTTTTCCGCCCACGCTCTCACTTCTAAATCCACTTCAAATATCCCGCTCTCACTCTCTATCTTCTCGTTTTCAAACCTCTTTGCTGCGGCTAAAACCGTTCGCGAGATATCTAAAAATCCGCACTCGCCGCGCAAAAATTTATACACGGCGACCTCGTTTGCAGCGTTGATAGCGACGCCAAGATCAGGGTTTTGCAAAGCTTGATCTTTTAGCGAAAAGATGGGATATTTTTTTAAATTTATCTCGCCGAATTTTATGTTTTCTAGAGTTTTTAGGTTTAAATTTGGCACGATTTGCACATCGGCGGCGTTCAAATTTAGCGCTCCGTCCTCGCCCAAAATCGCATGTGCGATAGCTAAAATCATATCGGTTTTGGATAGATGCGCCGTAGTCGAGCCGTCGGCGAACTCCACCAGTGCGTGCACCGTGGACGTGCGCTCGATGAGCGCCTCGATATCCCGCACGCCGTAGAGCCAAAAGGCCTCCAACACCTCAAAAAGCTTGTTCGCCATCGTCGCGCTGTCGATCGTGATCTTTGCACCCATGCTCCAGTTGGGGTGCTTTAGCGCGTCTGCGGCGCGGGCGTCTTTTAGGGCTTTTAGCGGAGTTTTGTAAAAGGCGCCGCCCGAGGCCGTGATGACGAGCCTAGCGACCGGGGTTTTGTTTGCGAGCAAGAATTTAAGCCCAAAATGCTCGCTATCTATCGGATTTATCGCGCTAGTGTTTAAAAATTTGCCGCCCGCTACGAGGCTTTCTTTATTTGCAAGCGCTAGCTTTTTGCCTAGCTTTTGCGCGGCTAAGCTCGGAGCCAATCCAGCAAAGCCCACTAGAGAGTTTACGACGCGCTCGCTCTCGCACTCTTTTAGCATATCGCAGATGCCCTGTGCGCCGGCAAAAACGCGTTTGTGTTTTACGAATTTTGCAAATTTAGGCTCGGCGATGCAGACGAATTTGGGCTTAAATTCGGCGATTTGCTCGTTTAAAAGCTCGTAGTTTGACGCGCAGCTCATCGCCTCGACGCTAAGGCCGAATTTGCGGGCTAGATTTAGGGTATTCGTCCCGATCGAGCCCGTCGAGCCCAGCACTACCACGATAGCGTCCAGAGCATCGCAGCAACGCCGAAAAGATAGCCATCGACACGGTCAAGCATACCGCCGTGGCCCGGTAGCAGCGTGCCGCTATCCTTGACGCCCGCGCGGCGCTTTAAGTAGCTCTCGAAAAGATCGCCCCAAACGCCGAAAGTCGCAACCAAAAACGCCGTGATGAGGCTATGCCAAAAGCTATCGGTCAGCACCCAGCCAAAGCCCGCGCCAAAGACCGTAGCCACGGCGATACCGCCAGCCACGCCCTCCCAGGTTTTGTTCGGCGAGGTCTCGCTAAAGGCGTGTTTGCCGCAAAATTTGCCAACAAAAAACGCCCCGCTATCGCACGCCACGACCGTTAAAATCAGCCACGCCAAGTAGCCCACGCCGTAGAGCGAATAAAGCATCCAGATGAGAAAAATCGGCGTCATCGGATACAAAAACGGTAGCGCGGGCGTTAGATTTTCGCTCTTAAAATGCGCGAGAAAACTAACCACGAGCAAGACCGCTAAAATAGCGATAAATACGGGGTTTGAAAAGGGCGTGAGTAGGTAAAAAATAACCGCCACGAGCGCAAGGGAGCCGCCCTGCAGGCCGTAGAGCTTCTGCGCTTCGCCAAAAGCCGTGTAAAGCACGAAGCCTAAAATGGCAAAATTTAACAGATAACTATCGACGAAAAAGATGACCAAAACCGCCGCAAATAGCGCGACGCCGGTGATTATACGCGTTTTCATGATTTTTCCTTTTTTGAGTAATAATTGTATAAAATTTTCGCTTAAAAGCGCCGAAATTTGAGGCAAATTTGCGTTTGCTGGCTTGTTTTATACGGCGGTTAAATTTGATAATTTATTTTTGATTGAAACGGGGTGGCAAATTTGACGATTTTTGCTAAATTTTGCCGAGCGCGGCGGCAAACTTGGCATAAATTTGACAACCTGTGCCAAATTTTACGCTTGCTAAAAACGGTGTATCAAATTTAAAATCAGATAAAATTTGCTCCGCGCCCTCAAATGCGGGCGGCGAAAACTAACGCTCCGCGCGTTCGCGCATTTGGCTGCTATGCACCGCTTTCCCGCGGCGGCTATCCTCGGACGCTAAATTTACACCCGAAACGAGCCGATTTATTACGCTTTAAATTTTACGTTCGCGATATTAAAAAGATGAAAGCTCAAAATTTAGGCCGAAAACGGATCAAATTTAAGTCCGCAAGCTTAAATTTTAAGATCAAGGTGCTGAAATACGGGCGACGCCTGCGGGAAATCGTTAGCCGCGACGTGCTCCTCGGAGTTTTCTTCGTCCTCGTTCTCGGAGTCTGCGTTTTCGCCGTTTTGCTCCGAGGCGAGCTTGCCCTGCTCCTGCCTGCCTTTTTGCTTTTCGTGCTCGTTTTGGGGGTCGATTTTGTAGGTTTCCTCGGTCGGTCGCACCTCGGAGACCTCTTGTTTCTCGTCGCTTGCCAGCGATGCGGCGGCGATATTTTGCAGGTCGAATCTATTTTGGACGTCGGCGACCTTGTTTGAGACCATATTTACGTTTTGATTGATAAAAATCGTGTTGCCAAGGGGTGTTACAGCCATTTTCGCCTCCTGTTTTAGTCGTGCTTTGTTACTAATATCGTCTTAAAATTAATATAATTTACATTTGCGCCGCTCGTAATTTTGACGTTGTTACGTTTGGTAAAATCAACCTCGTACGTCCCGCCGCCTTTGACGCTAAAATTCACGCAAATTTTCGCCGCAAATCTCAAAATTTCCTCGCTGGGAGCGCTTTTTGCGGTTTTGATTATGACGTGCGCGGACGGCAGGTCTTTTAGGTGCATCCAGACGTCGTCTTTTTTCGAGTTTTTTAGCAGCCAGATATTGCCCTTTTCGTTGCGTCCGATGCTGATTTTATAGCCCTCGATATAAAAATCCTCGACGTTTTGATTTTGCTCTTTTTGCTTTACGGCGCGGACTTTTTTAGGCGCTAGGATCTCTAGCTCTTCGGCGCTTTTTGCTTCATTTACGAGCGTTTGTAAATTTGATAAAAACTCCAGCTTTTCGGTCAAATTTTGCCGCTCGATGATTAGACCCGCCGCCTTTTGCTTTAGCCTTTTTGCTTTGGCAAACATCGCGTTTGCGGCGATTTTGGGGCTATCATCCAGCACAAGCCGCACCTCGCCTCGCTCGAAATCATTTAGCGTTACCTCGCGCTCGTAGTCCCTTAACGCGTGTAAATTTGATAGAATAAGCCCCGCGTTTTTGCTTAAAATTTCGCTCTGCGCATTTAGATCCGCTTCGTTTTCAAGGCCCGATAAAATCTCGCTTAAATTTTGCATTTTTCGCTCTATCGCGGCAGATTTTACGGCGCGCAGATTTTCTAGCTTTGCGTTATTTACCCGCTTAAATTCCTCGCTAAAATACCGCGCAAAATCCGTTATCGGCGGCGTCTGGCGCTCTTTTATCGCAGCAGGCGGTAGCTCAAGCAGCTCGCGCCCCGGTTTTATCACGCGAAAATTATTATCTATATGGCGCAAAGCCTCGACGATGACGCCCTTTTCGTCCGTGATGATCGCGTTGGTAAAGCGCCCCGTAAACTCCAAAAATAGGCTCGAGGCGAGGCTCTTATACGAGCCTTGGAATTCGCACTCCAGCTTTAAAATTCTATTTCCCTCGGGCACGCTTAAATTTAAAATTTTAGCCCCCCAGAACCTCTTTTTAAGCGCGACGTCAAAGGGCGCTTTGTACTCTTTTACGTTTAAAAAATCAGGATTTGCGTAGATCGCGGAGTCGGCCTTGCTGAGATCAAAAAACAGCCCGAGCTCGCCGTCAAATTCTATAAATATCGCCATATCGCCCGCGCGTCTGATTGCGGTTATTTTTTTAAATTTGCCTAAAAAAGATTGTATTTGTTTTAAATTTGCGTATTTCATAGCCGAAATTATAGCCTAAAATCGGGCCGAATTTTAAGCGCAAGAATAATATAATGATAATGCATTTTAAAACGGAGAAAAAATAAATGAACAAATTTAGCCTAAGTTTAGCGGCCTCGTCGCTGCTTTTAACTCAAATTTTCGCTGCCGACGTAGCGCTGCAAGGCGTCGAGGTTAGCGAGAGTGCGGATGATGGATACCGCGCTAAAACCAGCGAAGTAGGCAAAACAAATACGCCTATTTTAGAGATCCCGCAGACGGTAAACGTCGTAACCCAGCAGCAGTTAAAAGATAAAAAACCCGAGACTCTAGCCGAGAGCCTTCAAAACGTGAGCGGAGTTAGCTACGGAAACACCACGGGCGGTATCTTTGACTCGATCATAAAAAGAGGCTTTGGCGGCGGACGCGACGGCTCGATCATGCGAAACGGCGTACCGGCTAGCGTCATGCATAGCTTTAACAAAACCGTAGAAAGCGTCGAGGTGCTAAAAGGCCCCGCTAGCTTGCTATACGGCGCGCAAGAGCCCGGCGGCATCATAAATATGGTCACTAAAAAGCCAAAATACGACTTCTCAAACGAAATTTGGGCCGGTATCGGCAACCGCAACTACTGGAACGCGGGCTTTGACACCACGGGACCGATCGCGGATAGCGGCTTTGCGTATAGATTTATATTTGACGCCATGCAAAAAGACTACTGGAGGGAGTTTGGCGAATATAAAAACGTCCTCTTTGCGCCTTCGCTCTCGTATAAAGGCGATGATTACCGCATAAATTTAGCCTATACGCACACGCGCTCGACCGATCCGATCGACCGCGGTATGTATCTGGTGCCAAGCACGGGCAAGCTACTGCCGATAGATAAGAAAAGACGCCTTGACGAGCCGTTTAACAAACTAAAAACCAGACTCGACGCGGTGGACGTAAATTTTGAAAAAAATATCGGCGAGGACTGGCTACTGCGCGGCGCTTACGCGTATTCGCGCTCCAAGCACGAGTACGGTCACATCAGGCTAATGAACGTAAATTTAAACACCGGCGTTGCAGCTAGACGAAACGAGGCGTATGACGGATTTATCCACCGCACGCACGCAGGCTCGCTCACGCTAAACGGTTACGTGCAAACGGGCGAGATAGAGCATAACTTGCTCTTTGGTATCGACGCAAAGGAGTACTACCGCTACCGACCGGGCGGCCTAAGAGACACGGGCGCCCACCTAAACATCAATATCTATAATCCAATCTACGGCAGAGTCGGGTTGCCGACGGTAAGGGAGCCAGGTATCCAGTATCAAAAGCTAAGAACGATCGGATTTTACGCGCAAGATAGTATAAATTTGACCCAAAATTTGATCTATTCTTTAGGCGTTAGATACGAATACTACGACCAAGTCGCGCGCGGCACGACTAGCGGTCCAAACACAACCGACCAGCAAGACGGCAAATTTACGTGGCAGACGGGGCTTTTATACCTGCTAACGCCCGAGTGGTCGGTTTACGCCAATTACGCGCAAAGCTTTAGCCCGCAAATGGCGATCAGCGGCGACGACATCGGCGACATAAAGCCCGAAGAAGGCAAAAGTATAGAGCTGGGAACTAAATTTCAAAACGATAGCATAACGGCTAGCGCGGCGGTCTTTAACATCGATAAGAAAAACATCATGCGCACCGTAAATAGCGTTAGTACTCCCGTGGGCGAGGCGCGCTCGAGAGGATTTGAGTTTGACTTTAACGGCCGCGTGACGCAAGGACTAAGCGTGGGCGCTAGCTACGCATACACTAAAACCGAGGTGCGAAAAGATAGCGGCGCGTTTGCCGTGCTAGTAGGCAAACCGCTAGAAGCTACGCCAAAGCACCAAGCCAGCCTCTTTGCTAACTACGACTTTAGCCACCTAGGCGCAAAAGGCCTAAGGATCGGCGGCGGAGCGAGGTATTTTGGCTCATGGTACACCTACTATATGAGGACGAATCTACCGGCCGTGCCTGCGGGAACGGGCTTTAAGATGGACGACGCGGTCGTTTACGACGCATTTATCAGCTACGATACCAAGATCGCGGGCTACGAGACGAATTTCTCGTTTAACGTCAAAAACTTGACCGACAAGCTCTACTATACGTCCTCATCGACGGGTACGCAGGCTAATATCATACCGATACAGCCGGGGTATGCGAGGCAGTTTATGCTGACTGCTAGCGTTAAATTTTAAAATTTAAGCGGCTTGTCTTTTCTCGCTATACGGCGTTGAAATTTAAATTTTAAGCTCGGCAGACCATTCGTCTAGCCTACGCTTAAAATTTAAATTCCGCCTTGTCTAGCAAAAAAATACTTCACCTTAGCTTCTTACACTCAAATTTTGAAGTCAAATTTAATCAAATTTGCAAATTTGACTTCAAATTTGGCTCGCCCGAACCCGCATCCTGAAAGCGTCAAATTTGGTTTAAATCCGCGGCGTATTGCAATATTTAGCCGAACCGGGTTTGTATTTGCAACGTTCAAATTTTAATCTCAATCTCTTTTTATCCATTTTTCGCTAAAATCGCTAAATTTTAAAAACGCGCGGTATCCGCAAAAAAGGAAATTTATGCAAAACTCAAAGCAAACCATCACCGAAAAGATTTTCAGCGAGCACGTAGGGCGCGAGGTTTTCGCGGGCGAGATCATCGAGAGCGACATCGACATGGTCATCGGCAACGACATCACGACTCCTATCTCCATCAAGCAGTTTGAGCGAAGCGGCGCGACGAAGCTCGCCAACCCGGGCGGCTTTAGCGTCGTGATGGACCACTACATCCCCGCCAAAGACATCCTAAGCGCCAACCAAGCCAAAATCAGCCGCGATTTTGCGTATAAGCACGATTTGAAAAATTATTTCGACGAAAAGGACATGGGCATCGAGCACGCGCTTTTGCCGGAAAAAGGGCTCGTGGTGCCTGGCGACGTCATCATCGGCGCCGATAGCCACACCTGTACGCACGGCGCGCTGGGAGCCTTTGCAACGGGCATGGGTAGCACCGACCTAGCCTACGCGATGATAACGGGCAAAAACTGGTTTAAGGTGCCGCCGACTATCAAAGTGATCTTTCGCGGCAAACTTGACCGCCACGTCTACGGCAAGGACCTCATCCTAGAAATCATCCGCCGCATCGGCGTAGACGGCGCGCTGTATAAGGCGCTGGAGTTTACGGGCGAGACGATAGAGAGCCTCGATATGGACGGGCGTTTTAGTATGTGCAACATGGCGATCGAAGCAGGCGGCAAAAGCGGCATCATCGCGGTCGACGAAACAACAAAAGAGTTTTTAAAAGGCAAAAGCTTACGCGCCGAGCCGAAGCTGCACTACTCCGACGAGGGCGCGAACTACGAGCAAATTTTAGAGATCGACGTTAGCAAGCTCGATCCCGTGATCGCCTATCCGTTTCTGCCTAGCAACGGCAAGAGCGTGCGCGAAGCGGTAAAAGACGACATCGCCATCGATCAGGCCTTTATCGGTAGCTGCACGAACGGCCGCCTAAGCGACTTGCGCATCGCGGCTGAAATCCTAAAAGGCCGCAAAGTAGCGCGCAAAACCCGCCTCATCATCACGCCGGCGACGCAAAAGATCGCCCTGCAAGCGCAAAAAGAGGGGCTGATGGATATATTTGCCGAGGCTGGTGCGGTCGTGAGCAACCCGACCTGCGGCGCGTGCCTGGGCGGATATATGGGGATTTTGGGCGTGGGCGAGCGCTGCGTAAGCACGACTAATCGAAATTTCGTCGGTCGCATGGGCGATAGAACGAGCGAAGTATATCTGGCAAACTCCGCCGTCGCCGCAGCTAGCGCCGTCGCAGGCAAGATCGCCGATCCAAGGGATTTGTAGTTTTATAAAATTTCAAAAAAGGGGAAGGGCTATTATAAAGCCTTCCTTCTTAAAAGGCGCAAGTTATTAAGCTTACTACTTCAAATTATTTTGCAAATTTACAAGAGAACTCATTCCCTAGATCGCAAGCTTTCTTATTGAGTTCTTTTGCTTTTGCTTTATCTTTTTCTATGCCCAACCCCTTATAGTACAATGAGGCAAGGCGACCGCAACCATATCCGTCATCGTCGTCACAAGCTTTTTGATAAAACTCATGCGCTTTTGCATAGTTCTGTTCTCTAAAAAACATCTCGCCAAGACCGGCGCAACCATTCGCATTACCGCCGTCACAAGCTTTCTGATAAAGCTCCTTTGCCTTTTTACTACTTTCAAA
>CALISV010000189.1 GCA_938041615.1 uncultured Campylobacter sp.
GGCTGCAAGCACCATGCCGATGCCGTCAAAGGCTAGCGCGATACCGAGCATATGCAGGTAACCAAAGCTCTGGGCGCGAAGCTGCTCTGGGACGTTTAAAAGCTCTAAAATCTCAAACCCGAAAAAGTAAATAAAAACCGCGCTGCCAAGCCCGATGATCGTGTTAAACGTGATGCTGGCGTGTATGACGCGTTTGGCTAAATTTATATTTTTAGCACCCAGAGCTTGAGCTACTACGACCGAACAACCAACGCTAAGGAAGCTAAAAATGGTCATAAAAAGATCCATTATCTGGTTGCCAGCGCCCATGGCGCCGACTAGATGGACGCTGACCTTAGTCACCATATATGTGTTTATGATGAGCGTCACGAAGTGCAAAAACATATCTAAAAATATCGGGATAGTGAGCTTTTTGAGCGATAAATTCATAATTTCTCTTTTGTAACGTGGATTTTAGATAACCCGCGATTATATCCAAATATAAATTTAAAGCGTTTTAAGGCAGCACGGCGCGTTTTCCCTGCGAGCAGGCATAATCTTTTTATTAGCTTAATCAAGTATAATTGAAAAAATTTAATCTAAACGGATATCAAATGCATAAAACAAATTTCACGTCACGCTGGGCGTTTATCATCGCTTGCGTGGGCTCGGCTATCGGTATGGCCAACGTCTGGGGGTTTCCTTATAAGGTCGGTACGAACGGCGGCGGCGCGTTTTTGCTCGTTTATCTGTTTTTTATCGCGATATTTTCCTACGTCGGGCTTTCTGCGGAGTACGCTATCGGCAGACGCGCTAAAACCGGCACTCTAGGCTCATACGAATACGCGTGGAAGAGCCGAAACTGGGGCACGTTTGGTAAAATTTTAGGCTGGATACCGCTGGCTGGCTCGATGTGTATCGCTATCGGCTACGCAGTCATCATCGCATACGTTTTAAAGGCGCTATTTCAGGCGATCACGGGCTCGCTGATGACGGTGGATACGAACACTTGGTTTGAGTCCTTTGCGCTTTCGTCATATTCTGTCGTGCCTTTTCACTTTATCGTCGTTGCGGGCACGCTATTTACGCTATTTTTCGGCGCGCACAGTATCGAAAAGACAAATAAAATCATGATGCCGCTTTTTTTCGTGCTATTTTTTATCCTCGCTATCAGAGTGGCGTTTTTAGACGGGGCGTTTGGCGGGTATAAATTCGTCTTTCACAGCGACTGGGGCAAGCTAGCAGATCCTATGGTGTGGGTGGCGGCGATGGGACAGGCCTTTTTCTCGCTATCTATCACGGGCTCGGGTATGATCGTTTATGGCGCGTATCTATCAAAGGACGAGGACGTCGTCGATAGCGCGCAAAAGACGGCGATCTTTGACACGATCGCTGCGATGACGGCGGCGCTAGTTATGTTGCCTGCGGTGTTTGCCTACGGTATGGATCCGGCGGCGGGGCCTGGGTTACTTTTCGTAACGCTACCTAAAATTTTACAAGACATGCCGGGCGGTCAAATTTTCGCGATTATTTTATTTACGGCGGTGATTTTTGGCGGCGTGACCTCGCTGCAAAATATGTTCGAAGCAGTCGCCGAGTCGATAATGCACAAATTTCCTAGCCTAAAGCGCGGCGTCGTGCTAATCGCGCTTTGCATAATATGCTTTGGCATCGGCGTAAATATGGAAGCCATAACTAGCTGGGGACCGTGGATGGACTTTGTGTCGATCTATATCATCCCTATCGGCGCGGTGATCGGCGCAGTGTCGTGGTTTTGGGTCATCAAAAAAGAGGAGATCATGGACGAGATCAACACGGGCGCGGCAAAAAAGCAAGGCGCATTTTGGTATTTTACGGGCAGATATATCTACGTGCCGATGGCGCTTACGCTTTGTATCATCGCGCTTAGCATGCATATCTCGTTTTAAGGCTCGCGCGTGGCTCTAATCGACCTTATCGACGTTAGTAAAAAATTCGGCCCTAATGAAATTCTAAACAAAGTAAGCCTCAGCGTAAACGAGCGCGAGCGTATCGCAATCATCGGTAAAAACGGCAGCGGCAAAAGCACGCTGATGAAGCTAGTCGCGGGCGCGCTAGAGCCTGATAGCGGTAGGCGTATCGTGCAAGGCGGC
>CALISV010000190.1 GCA_938041615.1 uncultured Campylobacter sp.
TGCTTTTTTCTGATCTGCTCAAATTTCTTTTCGTGATGCTTTTTCACGCCCTCAAAGGTCAAATTTAAGATCTTTTCGTTCGTTTGATTTAGCGCATCGGCAAAGCTCTTTATCTGCTCGTCGTTGATATATCGCATAGTCTTGCGCGTCGCGTTGGCTAGGCGCTCGTAGTCCTCGCTGTTTTCCCAGAGCTCGACGACGGTGTTGTTTTCGATGCGCTCTTTTAGTTCTAGCGTCTCTTTTAGCTCGTTTTGTTCGACTAGTTGCGTTCCCATCACGCCTCCTTAGTTGATAGTTCCTATTTTGTCGCCGTATTTTAGCTTTTGCTCGGCTGCTAGATCAAATTTGACCGCGCCCTGCTCGCTAAGGATGAGGATCGTAGAGCCCAGCTCAAACATCCCCAGCTGCTCGCCCTTTTTCGCGCTTAAATTTTCATATTCATAAAGCGCGACGTTGCCGGCGCAGGCGTTGGTCTGTATGCGCGCGTCAAAGTCAAATTTCATCTTGCCCACGTTTAGCGCGCCGACAAAGACCAGCCACATCTTTTTGCCGTTTGCAAGCTCGCATTTTAGCACCACACGCTCGTTTTTGGCGTATAGATTTGGCACCTTTAGCAGCGCGCTGACGGCCACGCTATATAGCTCGCCAGGCACGTAGAGTGCGGATAATATCCTCATATCGCAAGGCGCGTGGTAGCGGTGATAGTCGCGCGGGCTGAGGTAGATATTTACGTACTCTAGCTCGGCGTCTCGCTCACTGCGGTCCATACTATCGCCCAGAAGCTCCGCGATACCGTACTCGTGACCCTTGACGCTGATTGCTTTTAGCTCCTTGCTGACTCCGCGCTCCAGGCACGTGCCGTCGCTAGGACTGATGAAAGCCTGCGGCGAAACGTCGAAATCTCGCGGACGCTGTAGCTCGCGGGTAAAAAGCGCCGTGAGGCTCTCGTACTCCTTTGGCTCTTTAAACTCGCTCATGTCGATTTTAAAGCCGCTTACGTATTTTTCATTGATAAATGTTTGCAAAAATCTCGGAAATCTAACCGCCGCCACAAACCCGAATATCCTAGAAATAAGTCCTCTCATACAACTCCTTTTAGTCTTAATAACGAAATCTCGCTAGGCGCCATCACGCGCACCGGCGGCCCCCAAAATCCAGCACCTCGGCTAACGTAAATTTGCGTTTTTTTGTTCGCGCGGTATAGCCCGGCGACGTATTTTTGATCGAGCCTTACTAGCAGCGAAAACGGAAAAATTTGTCCGCCGTGCGTGTGTCCGCTCACCACCAGATCCACGGGCGCGCTTTCGTCCATGTATTTTAAAAACTTAGGCTGATGAGCGAGCAAAACGGTGGGCAAATTTACGTCGCGACCACCTAGAGCCGCGACTAGATCTGGCTCATACGCTTTAAATCTTAAACCTATGATATCATAAACGCCGGCTAAATTTACCCCGCCCACGCGCGCGTTTTCATTGCCTAAAATTTTAAAATTCGTCGTCTCGCGGATCGCTTTTAGCGTGCCGTCGATGCCGTTATAGTACTCGTGATTGCCCGGTACGTAAAATGTGCCGTATTTACTCTTTAGCTCGTTAAATGGCGCGATAAACTCGGCCAAACGGTGCGGCGGCAGATCCGCGATATCGCCCACGATCGCGACCGCGTCGGCGTCAAGCTCGTTTACGCGCCTAGTTACCGCCCGCGCAAAGTCCGCTCCTAAAAAATCACCCAGATGGATATCAGTTAAAACCGCGATCTTTAGCTCGCCCTTTAGCCCCTTTAGCTCGATATCCTGCGCTTTTACTTCGGGTAATTTTACGGCGTTAAAGATGCCTCTAAAAAAGTAGCTAAACGCCAAAATAAGTATCGTGACGTCAAGGTAAAGGCGCAAAAATTTACGCCTGCTCTCGCTAAACGCGCGCTTGGTTACGGGACGGACGGCGAGCGCGACGACGTTCGTAAAAAGCACGAACGAAAAGATAATAAACGTCAGCGCCAGCATCAGCGAACAGGCGATGCGAAGGCTAGGTCCCAAAAAGTTAAACCGTAGCGAAAAAGCCAGCGCGACGCCGCC
>CALISV010000191.1 GCA_938041615.1 uncultured Campylobacter sp.
AGCTCTTTAACTTAACTTCTTTATGAATAGTATGTTTTTTTAATCTTGGGCAATATTTTTTTAGTTCTAATTTTTCAGTCGTTGTCTTGCTATTTTTCACTGTGGTGTAATTTATATCACCTGATTCAGAACATTTAAGACCAACTTTTATTCTATTACCTTTTGCCATAAATTCCCTTTTAAAAAGCGGAGAAGAATCTCCGCTAAAAATTATAAATTAGATTATGCTAGAATCTTAGAAACAACGCCTGAACCGACTGTTCTGCCGCCTTCACGGATCGCAAAGCGAGTTCCCTCTTCAAGAGCAACTGGTGCAATAAGCTCAACGCTTATTTTTAGGTTGTCGCCAGGCATAACCATCTCTGTTCCTTCTGGAAGAGTGATAGAGCCTGTAACATCAGTCGTTCTTACATAGAACTGCGGTCTATAGTTGTTAAAGAATGGGGTATGGCGTCCACCTTCTTCTTTTGTTAAGATATAAACTTCGCCCTCAAATTTAGTGTGAGGAGTAATTGATTTAGGTTTGCAAAGAACCATACCGCGCTCAACGTCTTCTTTTTTAGTGCCTCTTAGAAGAACGCCTACGTTGTCGCCTGCCTCACCTTGATCCATCTCTTTTCTAAACATTTCGACGCCGGTAACAGTAGTAGTTTGAGTTGGTCTAATACCTACGATTTCGATGGTATCGCCGACTTTTACCACGCCTTTTTCAATTCTACCGGTAACAACTGTACCGCGACCAGAAATAGAGAAAACATCCTCGATAGGCATCAGGAAGTCTTTGTCTGTTGCTCGTACTGGAGTTGGAATATACTCATCAACTCTAGCCATAAGTTCAAGAACCTTTGCAGACCATTGGCCGTCTGTTCCAGCCTTAGCCTCATTAAGAGCTTGTAGAGCCGAGCCTGCTACGATTGGAGTATCGTCACCAGGGAAGTCGTACTCGTTTAGAAGCTCGCGAATTTCCATCTCAACTAGCTCAAGAAGCTCAGCATCGTCAACCATATCAGCTTTGTTCATGAAAACAACGATATATGGAACGCCTACTTGGCGAGATAGCAAGATGTGCTCTCTGGTTTGAGGCATTGGGCCGTCAGCAGCAGAAACAACTAGGATAGCGCCGTCCATTTGAGCCGCACCGGTAATCATGTTTTTAACGTAGTCGGCGTGGCCTGGGCAGTCAACATGCGCATAGTGGCGATTTTCAGTCTCGTACTCGATGTGAGAAGTAGCGATGGTAATACCGCGCTCTTTTTCCTCTGGAGCGTTGTCGATATTATCATAGTCTTTTAGCTCAGCAAGACCTTTTCTTGAAAGAACAGCAGAAATTGCAGCTGTCAAAGTTGTTTTACCATGGTCAACGTGACCGATAGTACCGATGTTTACGTGTGGCTTGTTACGTGAAAATTTTTCTTTTGCCATCTCTTCCTCCGTAATGATATTTGTGTTTCAAATTTATGCTTAATTTTTCTTCTCTAAAATCCGTGGAGCTCATAGCGGGACTTGAACCCGCGACCTCTTCCTTACCAAGGAAGTGCTCTACCTCTGAGCCATATGAGCGCTATAAACGCTTGGCGTTAGAGAATTTTTGAAAAGCATAAACAACTAAATGAAATTAAAAAGGTGTGCCGTAGAAAATGTATAAAATTTAATATTTTTATCATCTTACAGCTCCCAGTTTAGTTCCAAAATCTGGAGCGGGAAACGGGGCTCGAACCCGCGACCCTCAGCTTGGAAGGCTGATGCTCTAGCCAACTGAGCTACTCCCGCGCGTAGCATGGTGGTGAGACGTGGATTCGAACCACGGAAGACATAGTCAGCAGATTTACAGTCTGCCCTCGTTGGCCACTTGAGTATCTCACCCTATTTTAAAAAATAAATGCTTTGCAATGGTATTTCTGGTCAAACACTGTTATGAAATGGAGCTGGTGAACGGACTTGAACCGCCGACCCACTGCTTACAAGGCAGTAGCTCTACCAACTGAGCTACACCAGCATCCTGATTTATGAAAGTTGGATTATAGCCCAATTTCTTTTCAAAGTCAAGGTTTTTAAGAAAATTATTCCATTTTTTGCATCAATAAAATCAAATTTATCCTATCTTTCGCTCCTGTTTTTTCAAAAATAGTGCCTACATGCGCTTTTACCGTCCTTACGGTTATTTGTAAAATCTCGGCGATTTCTTGATTTGTTAGCCCTTTATAGACTAGCTCCGCTATCTCTTTTTCCTTGCTTGTTAGCTTTTTTAGCAAATTTGACGAATTTGAAGGCAAAATTTCCTTCGTCATCATTTGTATCATATTTTGGATAAATTCCGGATATAGCCAAACCTCGCCTCTTTCGATCGCTTCGAGCGCGTCCTTAAAATGCACCTCAAGCATGCGCGCGTTTGCATAGCCCTTTGCGCCAAGGTGCAAAAACTCTCTACCTTCGTTAAATTTAGGTTCGTGAGAAAGTATCAAAATTTTAATACCTTCCACCGCGCTCAAAAGCTCTCTTGCTTCTTTGTCGGCATCCCAAATATCCACGCAAACTACGTCGTAGTTCTTATCGTAAGCAAGCTCTAAAAATTTATCTTTTTCCTGCGTGACCGCGACGTCGCGTCCGACCAGCTTATCTTTTATTTCGTTTATTACGGCTGCATTTCCTGAATACGCCAAAATTCTCATATCCGCCCCCCCCTATCGTTCTCTCAAAGCGTTTTGTTTAGCTTTTAATATCGGCTTTAATAAATAATCAAGCACCGTTTTTTTACCGGTTATAATGTCGGCACTAGCTATCATGCCCACCTTGATGCGAAGCGGTCTATCTTCGCTTCCTAGGTAGTTTTTTTCGGTCGTTATTCTGACTAGATAGTAGCTCTCGCCAGTTTTTTCGTTTGTTTCGGTATCGGCTGAGATTTGCGTCACTTCACCCTCTAGTCCGCCGTATATC
The DNA here is from genome assembly GCA_938041615.1 of uncultured Campylobacter sp. Classification (GTDB taxonomy): domain Bacteria; phylum Campylobacterota; class Campylobacteria; order Campylobacterales; family Campylobacteraceae; genus Campylobacter_A. The sequence goes on from CALISV010000191.1 coordinate 2,935, forward strand.
GCAAAGTCGTAAGCGGTAAGCTTAACCATCGCTTTTAGTCCTTGTCGCAAAAAAGCCACGTCCGCAGGCTTTACCTTTACCTCGGCTATCAAGCTATCCTCGACGGGGACGATCTCGGCGATGTCCATGCCCGGCTTTATGACGCCAGAGACGGTATTTACCATCAGCTTGCTTACTATACCGTCCACCGGCGAGCGAACTAGAGTTCTCTCTACTTTGTCGCTTAAATTTACCTGGCTTTCGTTTAGCCTAGAAATTTCAGCCGAAACTTCGTTAAATTCTTTCTTTGCGCTATTTTGAAATGCAAGTTTGGCTTCGGTTATTTTATTTTCCACCTCTTTTATCGTGGATTGTACTCTAGGGATAGATAGTTTTGCCGCGCTTAGCTCGCCTCTTAGGTCGTTTACGCGTCTTTGGAGTTGCAAGTACTCAACCTCGCTCACAAGCCCTTTTCTAAATAACGGCTCGGTTATCTGTTTCTCTTTTTGTAGTAGATTGTAGCTGCTTTGAGTCTGGTCGATCTTGCTCTCAAGCTCCTTTAGCTCGCTTTGGCGCTGTTTTATCTGCTCCTCTAGGATACCGATTTGCTCCCTTAGTCTTGCCTTGTTTGTGTCGTAAAGACTCTTTTCAAATCCGACGAATCGGTCGTAGTCCTTATCTCCCGTCTCTTTCGCATCAAATTCCTCGTCGTTTGACTCGGCGTAAAGGCGCAGGTATTTTGCCTGCAGCTCGTTTAGTCTAAATTTGGACTCGCCGTAGACGCTAGAAACGCTCTTGTCGTCGATTTTTAGCAAAATTTGATTTTTCTTTACCTCATCGCCCGTGCGAACGTAAATTTCCTCGATTATGCCGCCTTCCAAATTTTGCACGATCTGATTTTTGCCTGACGGGATTATCTTGCCGTTGCCGCGCGTGATCTCGTCTATCTGCGCAAACGACGCCCAAACCACTAGCCAAAAAACAGTTATCGCGACGATGTATAAAATTTTCCTAGATCCAGACGGCGCCTTAGCCAGCACCGCCTCTGACAAGCTCGACATAAATCTAAGATCGTTTGCGTCGTAGTTTTTAGATTGGATGATCTTTTTTATGTTTTGAGTCGAAGCTTCCAAATTTTGTCCGATGTTTTCTTGTATTTCTAAATTTTTCTTATCCATGCTCGCTACTTTCCGCCAAGCTTAGCTAAAATTTCATCTCTCGGCCCGTCTAGCAGTATCTTGCCGTTATCGACGACGATGAGTCTATCTACTAGCTCGAGCAGAGACGTTTTGTGCGTGATAAGCAGCATAGTTTTATCTTTCGTGTTAAATTTGAGATTGTTTTTTAGCTTATTTTCCACGCTGCTATCAAGGGAATTTGTCGGCTCGTCGAGCAATATAATCGGACTATCGAGTAAAAAGGCACGCGCTACGGCGATAGCTTGACGCTGTCCGCCGCTTATACCCTCGCCGCGTTCATGCACCGGCATATCAAAGCCTAGCGGATGCGCGTCTACGTATTCGTCTACGCCGCTAACCTTTGCCGCGCGGATAATCTGCATATCATCGACGTGCGGGGCTTTGTAGACGATGTTGCCTCTTACCGTGCCTTTAAATAAAACCACGTCTTGCGGGACATAGCCGATATTTCGGCGCAAGTCGGCCGGGTCGATTTGATTTATGTCGATGCCGTCTATCAGGATCGAGCCCTCAGTCGGCGAATAAAGTCCCAAAATAAGCTTTTCGATAGTGGTTTTTCCGGATCCGTTTCTACCGATGATGCCAACCTTCTCGCCTGCGTTTATAGTAAAATTTACTCTATCTAGCGAGGCTTTTGTACTTTCCGGATAGGTAAAGCATACGTTTTTAAACTCGATCTTGCCGTTAAAGGTATTTCTGCGGACGAATTTTTTACCCTCAGGACGCTCGACTGGCATCTCCATTATCTTTTTTAGGCTCTCGTAGGCGGTCTTGGTCTGCTCGTAGTTTGCTAGCAGGCTCGCAAACTGCCCCATCGGAGCGATAGCGCGTGAGCTAAGCATCACGGCCGCTATAAGTCCGCCCATCGTGAGTTTGGTATCTTGTATCATATAGACACCAAAGACGATGATACCGACCGTATTTAGCTGTACGAAAAACGACGTAACCGTATTTATCGATGCCGAGATCATTTTTGATTTTATACTTTTGTTGGCTATCTCGCCGGTGGCCTCTTCCCAGTTCCACTGCACGTTTCCGGTCGCACCCATGGTTTTTATCGTCTCAAGGCCGTTTAGGGTCTCGATCAAAATTCCGTTTTTCTTCGCGCTAGCCTCAAAGGTACTTTTTATGCTGGTTTGGAGCGGATTTTTGATAAAAAGCGTGTAGCAAAGCACGGCTGCCATAAAAAATAGCGGCACGACCACCAAATAGCTCGCGATAAAATAAGTAATCAGCAAAAACAAAATCGCAAACGGCAGGTCGATGAGAACAGCCAAAGTACTCGAAGTGAAAAAATTTCTAACCGTGTCAAATTCGCGCAGGTTATTAGCAAACGAACCGACCGATTTTGGCTTGACGGAGAGCTTTATATCCATCACGCGCTCAAAAAGTAGCGAGCTCATGATGATGTCGCTTTTCTTGCCCGCGACGTCTAGAAAATACGTGCGTATAAATTTTAAAAACAGATCGATAAGATAAACCACGCCCACGCCAAGAGCCAGCACCCAAAGCGTCTCTACGGCATTGTTCGGCACGACTCGGTCGTAAACATTCATCGTAAAAAGCGGACTAGCAAGAACAAATAAATTTATAATAAAACTTGCAAGAACAACATCAAAATAAATCTTTTTTGAACGTTTTAGAGTTCCCCAAAACCAATGATCATTGCCTGCATCAATTAGCTTTGTTGAGCTAGTATCCTCTGGAACAAACTCGCGCTTTAGATAGTATGCATAGCCTAAATATTCTTCTTTTAATTTACTTATTTCTATCGTGCTAGTACCAGTTGAAAGTTCTGGTGTTATGATATTTGCTGTCTTTTTATCTTTACTAAAAGATTGCAAGATGCAAGCTTTTTTGCCTCTAAGCATTAAAATGCAAGGTAAAACTAAAGGAGAGATTTGTTCAAGATCTTTTCTTACAAGGGTAGAAGCAAAGCCAGCACGAGAAGCAGCACGAGAAAATAAAGACCTTGAGCTTTTAAGTGAAAAAAGCT